>JBFWJK010000007.1:0-41310 GCA_050253255.1 Desulfobacteraceae bacterium
GCTCTTCCGATCTATAACTTTTCCATTACTTCGGAAGCAAATCTTTTAAGCATCTTTTTATAATCATCGGCCTTGCCGGTATAACGCTTTCCTACCACAAGTTCTTCCTTGAGTACGTCAAAAAGTCTGATCTCCATTTCAAGAAACCCTGTACTTTTGTCATAAAAAACACCTGTAGTAACAAGCAGTTCATAGGCGTTTTTCTTCCACTCGTGAAAAGCAATCTTTGTTCCAACAATATCATTAATTCCATGATCAGAAGAGACCCTGAAATACGAAGTAAAATCAAGAAGATACCCAAGATAGTTACTTCCTTTTTCAAGTATTTCCTCAATTTTTTCATTTTTCTCCAGAGGAACAAATCCGGGAACAGCAACAGGAATTTTATTAATGAAAGGGTTATTAATATCAATAAACTTCAGATTGCTGTATTCGTCTGATAAAGCTTGACCAGGTAAAAAAGAGAGTAAAAACAAAAAACAGATCAAATATTTATTCTTCATAAAAAAATCACCTTAAGCCTTCAGGGGTAAATCTCAGACCCACTATTACAGATTTAACATCAAGTCCTTCCGGATGCGGCGGCAGCGGTTCAGCTTTTTTTACTGCCCTGTAAACAGAATTGTCAAAATATTCATTCCCTGATTTTCTGTCAAACCAGATATTGTGAATTGTACCGTCAGGAAGAACACTGAAGACAATTGATGTCTCAAGCTTATCTCCTGTATTCACAAGTTCATTGGGCAAGGCCCACTTCCTTTCAACTTCATATGCTATTTTATATCTGTATATATCTATTTTTTCAGACTTTTCTGCACCTTTTTCAAGATCGGAAAACATATTATCTGTTTTTTCTTCGTTTCCTGAATTATTTGGCCCCATATCTTTTTTGAAAGAATCGATATCTTTCAATACCTTGTCTATTGATGATTTTTCATTTTTCTCAACTTCTTTTTTTATCTCAGCGATATCTTTACTTAAATCACTTCTTTTTTCTTCTTCCTTTTTTTGGGGAGCTTTACTGACCTTGACTTCTTTTTTGGGAAGCCTTTTTTTAGTGCCTGAAAATACAGGTTTTTTTTCTTCAGGTTCAGTTTTTTTCTCTATCTTGTCTGCCTCAATGTCAGGATTTTTTCCCGAAGGTTTTTGCAGGCCCGTTTTTTTTTCTTCTTTAACTGCTTCTGAAGATTGAACAACAGTGACGTTAAGAGAACTTTTTTGAATATCAAAATCTGATTTCCCAAAATTTATATTTATAAAACCGGCAGAAAAAAGAAGAAAATGAAAAACAACAGAGCAGGCAACAAAAACCGGGAAAGACGGCTCCTTTGATCTGCTGTTATCTTTTCCTGATTCAATTCTATTATTATCAGCCAAAACTAATCCTCTGAAACTGGAACTGTTATCATTCCCACATTCTGTATTCCGGCAGATTTGATTTCTGACATTGCGGCAACAACCTTCCCGTACAATGCGCCCTTGTCTCCTTTGATAAATACCTCAGGAGGGGTTGTCTCTGACTTGAGTTTGTCACGCAAAAAACCGGAAAGATAATTAATCCCGACTTTTTCATCATTGAAGAAATATTCGCCGTCCTTTGTAATGGTTATTACCCATTTCACCGATTCGCCTGCGATATTTCCAGAACCGGATTCAGGCAGCTCTACATTTTCGCCCTGAATCATCATGGGTGCCGTTACCATAAAAATAATAAGAAGAACCAGCATAACGTCCACAAAAGGAGTTACATTTATTTCAGATATATATTTGTTTTTATTTGATGAAAATCCCATTTAATTGTTTCCGGATCTAAAGATTTCATATTCAACAATATTTAAAAAATCAGATGAAAACGATTCCAGAGCTGTGTTTAATGAATCAAGCTTATTGGAAAAATAGTTAAAGGCTATAACTGACGGTATGGCCACTCCAAGCCCGAAAGCTGTTGCAACAAGGGCTTCAGATATACCGGGAGCAACAACTGCAAGACTTACACTTTTAGACATTCCTATACTGTGGAATGAATCCATTATTCCCCATACAGTCCCGAAAAGTCCTATAAAAGGAGCAGTATTGCCAACAGTTGCAAGAAACGGAACCATTTTGACAAGTCGCTTCATTTCTTCTGAAATTCCGTTCTTGAGTTTCCTTCTGATGGTTACAGCAGCCTTTGAGCCGTCTCTGGAGCTTTTCGTTCCCTGCTGAACACCTGTAATGTTGTCAAACCTCTTAAGTTCGGCATATCCAATTCTGAAAATTCTTGCCACAGGCGTATTTCTCAAATTTTTTGTATTTGAATATGCTTCTGAAATATTTTTGGATTTCCAGAATGTCTGAGAAAACTCTTCCGTTTCTTTCTCCGCTTTTCTCATTGAAAAAAATTTAAGAAAAATTATTGACCAGGAGGTTATTGAAAAAACAAGAAGAATAAGAAGAACCAGTTTCACCACCAATCCGGCGGATGAAACTATTGAAAAAATGCTGAAGGTATGTCCCATAATTCACCGATTGTAAGTTATTAAACTTTGAATGAACTTATTAAAGGATAAGAAATATGTCAATTGATTTTAAACTGCGGCCGGGTCTCCAAAGACTTCCGGCAAAAAAAGAGTACAGAATAAATCGGCTGAAAGTGCGTATTGAGGCCGCAAAAAAAAAGCCGGCCATGAAACCATGACCGGCCGGATCTTCAAAAATCAAATATTAAAGATCATTGATCTTTTCTGTAAGAGCAGGAATAAACTCAAGAATATCTGCTTCAATACCGTAATCAGCAACCTGGAAGATAGGAGCATTAGGGTTTTTGTTAACAGCTATTACAAGTCCGCCCTTGATTCCGCCCATATGCTGGAAAGAACCGCTGATACCTAGAGCAAGATAAACATTTGGCTTAACAGTTTTACCTGAAGTACCAACCTGACGTGCAGGCTCAAGCCACTTTGCGTCAACGATAGGACGTGAGCATGAAACTTCAGCTTTTGAACCGATAGCTTCCTTAAGCTCCATAGCAAGCTCAATATTATCTTCTTCTTCAATACCACGGCCAATTGAAACAAGAATTTCTGCCTTTGTAATATCAACGCCGCCCGCTTCAGGGGTAACAACTTCAATAAATTTACGCTTGGCTGAAAGGTCGCCTGCTTCTCCAGACTTATCAACAACTGCTCCGCCTACACCTGCGGCTACAGGCTCAACTGCACCCGGACGAAGAGTTACAACAACGCCGTTAGCCATATCAGCATTAACGTGTGTACTTACGTTTCCGCCAAGTTCTGTTCTAACAACTTTAAGTGTGGAACCGTCAACTCCGTCAATTCCTGTAACATCAGCAATATAAGCTGAATTTGTCTTTACTGAAAGACCTGGAGCCATGTCCATTGCAAAAGTGCCGTGAGACATAACAACTACTGATCCGGCAGGAACAACAGCTGCTACAGCTTTTCTGACAACTTCAGCGTTTGGATATGCAAGAGCTGCATTATCAATTTTATAAACTTCGTTAAAGAATTCGCCGGCAGCAGAAGCAGCAGCATCAACGCCTGAACCTGTAACAATAGCAGTTACAGAATCTGCACCCATTGCCTTTGCAGCTGCAGCAAGTTCAGCTGCTGTATCTTCAATTACGCCGTCAGCGTGCTGTACGTATGCAAAAAATTGTGCCATGATTATAGTCCTCCATTGGCTTTTAGGATTTCAATGAGTTTTGCAATAATTTCATCATCGCTACCCTCGAGCATTTCAGCGCCTTCACCAGCTTCAGGGATAAAGTAATCCTGACGCTTAACGATTGCACCTTCTTCGCCTACGGAAGATTCATCAAGACCAAGATCTGATGCACCAAATTTTGGAATATCAACACCTGAAACCTGCTTGATACCTTTAATACCAACATATCTTGGCTCGTTGATACCTGTCTGGATAGAAAGAACGCAAGGAAGTTCAATTTCGTTCATTTCTGTGTTTCCGCCTTCAATTTCACGGCCAACTGTAAGTTTGCCGCTTCCAACTTCAATCTTGTTAACAAGAGAAGCATAAGGATAGTCAAGCATTGCAGCAAGCATACCGCCTACAGCACCATACCCTGCGTCAGCCTGTGCACCTGTAAGGATAAGGTCATACTTGCCCTTATCAACAGCTGCCTTAAGAATTGTTGCAACACCTTTTGCATCTGATTTTTCAAATGCTTCATCTTCAAGATGGATAGCATTTCCCGCACCCATTGCCATTTCACGGCGAAGCACTTCGTCGGCATCTTCATCACCAACAGTTACAACTGTTACGTTTCCGCCAACTTTGTCAGCTATCTGAATAGCTTCTTCAACGGCATAGTTGTCCCACTCGTTTACAACGTATGTAAGTTCGTCGTAATCAAGATCGTTGCCGTCCAGTTCGATTTCTTCTTCCCCTGTATCAGGGACATTTTTTACACAAACTAAAATTTCCATAAATCCTCCCAAAAAAAGTATTGATTTTGGAGTATAGCCATAACCTTAAAAAATAAAGGTAAAAGTGACATTATCCGACTGCCGGGCACTAGTCCCGGCAGATATTAATTTAAGCCAAATGTCTTTCAATTAGTTCAACAAAATCTATAGCTACCATTTTATCTTCCATGTTGGCAACCTTAATTGCATCTTCCATATTTACCATACAGAAAGGACATGCAGTAACCATAACGTTTGCTCCGGCTTTTGCCGCCATTTTAACCCTTAGAACACCCATTCTTTCCTCTTCCTCTGGCTCATAGAAAAGCATAAGACCGCCGCCAGAACAGCAGAAAGATCTGTCACGGCTTCTGAGCATTTCTGACATTCTGAGATTAGGAATAGCTGTAATTGCTTCTCTTGGAGCTTCATAAACTGCATTGTGGCGGCCAAGGTAGCAAGGATCATGATAAGTATAAATATTTGAAGCATCTTCAACAGGATTAAGCTTAAGAGCACCTGTCTTAATACATCTTGCAACAACCTCTGAGATATGCTCAACAGGAATACCAAGATCAGGATAATCATTTTTAAGAGCATTGTATGCGTGAGGGTCAGCAGTAACAATTCTCTTTGCACCTGACTGCTTGATCATTTCGATGTTGTGATCTCTCAGCTCTCTGTAAAGAAGCTCCTCACCAAATCTTAGAACTTCGTTTCCAGAATCTTTTTCATTCTGTCCGAGAATACCGAAATCTATCCCTGCTTTTCTAAGAATTTTTACTGTTGCCTTTGTAATGCTCAGCATTCTGTCATCATATGAAGAGATTGAGTCGACAAAGAAAAGGGTATCAGCAGTTGTTTCGCCGTCAAGAACCTTGATTTCGCCTTCTTCTTCAAAGTCTTTAATCCATGCATCACGCTTTTTAGGAGCCTTACCCCAGGCATTACCTTTTTTGGAAAGCTGCTGAAGAGGCTTCTGAAGTGTCTGGGGAACTTCACCGTTGTCAACCATTCCTCTTCTCATATCAACAATTTTGTCGATATATTCAATTGAGATAGGGCATTCTTCCTCACAGGCACCGCAGGTTGTACATGACCAGATTTCATCCGCATCAAAAACTCCGCCGATTACATCAGGCGACTTAAGAATCTCACCGCTCAGGGGATAATGCTTGAATATTGCATCACGTCCTCTGATTGTAATAAATCTTGGAGAAAGTGGACGTCCTACTGTTGCAGCAGGGCAGTTATCTGAACATCTTCCACAGTCAGCACATGTATAGAAATCAAGTATATGCTTCCATGTAAAATCTTCCAGTTTCTTGACTCCTATTGAATCAAGATTTTCAATTTCCGCATCTGTAAGTCCGTAAACCGGAGGCTTGATATTGCCCTTGCGAAGACGCATGAAGAAAACATTGAAAAGAGATGTAATAACATGAAAATGCTTTCCAAGAGGAAGAAAACAGAGAAAGAAAAAGAATGTAAAATCATGAACATAGTATGCTGCAATATGAATTGTCTGAAGCTTTTCAGCAGGTGTATTCATGAAAATGTTATTGAAAAACCATGCAAGAGTTCCGGGAGCTACAAAATGAGACTCGCCATGAGTTGAAGCTGCTGCAATAAGCGATGCATCAAACATACTCTCTGAAATCATAAGAGTAGAGATTATCATAAGAACAAAAACAGCCTCGGCATTATGATTTTTCCCGAATCTTTCAGGTACTTCATAACGTTCAGGCCTGAAAATCCCTCTTCTTATTGCTGCAATAACACAGGCAAAAAACACAAATGTTGCTGCATAGTCCTTAATTGTGTTGTAAATTATTCCGCCGATCTGATCATTGCCAAGTCCAGGAAGAGCAAAGTCAGGGACTATACCGATAATTACAAGCAGCGAAGATCTTAGTGCCAGTGATAAAAAACCGAAGAATATAACAATATGCAAAACCCCGGCCATCATGTAACGGGGCTGTTTCCACTGAAGAAGCCAGATTTTAAGAACCATGAAGATTCTCTGTGGAATATTGTCCATTCTTTCATCGTTGCGTGCTCTAACAAGAGGCGCAACCCTTTTTGCCATGATGTATACCCAGAGTCCGATTCCCACAAGAGGTATGGCTATTGAAAGCAATACCAGGGGTATTCCGAAAAATGAGTAGTGAGCAGGAGCTATAATTGGTTCCATACAGCTTTTCCTTCCCCCTTCTTTAAAAAGTTAAAATTTATATAATTTATTTTTGTTTCCTTAAATTTTCTGAGGGATCGTTCAATCCTTTAATAAAGTTATGCCGGATCAGTCAAGTAAAAAAAATCCTGACTCACAAAAACAATGATCCGGCATAATCCGGAACAAAAAAAGCCCTGTCCCGGGGGAAAATTAAGAAACAAAAGATGCTTCGTCAATTTCTACTGTGGCAGAATCACCGTCAAGTATTGCCTGCATTTTACCCATGGTTACAGGAAGTACTGAGTTTATGAAATACTGCGCAGACTTGATAAGTCCATTGTAGAAAATATCCTCTTTTTTCTTCTTGCCAAGATTCTGCTGAGCAATGGTAGCTCTCCATAGAAGCATCCATGCAGCGCATACATCCCCTGTAACCTCAAGGAAAGGATGTGCATATGCAAAAGCTGTTTTAACCTTTTCGCTCATTGCAGTTTTGCCAAGGTGCATTGCAACTTCTCCAAGCTTGTTCAGAACACCTTCAAGTTTTCCTGCAAGGTCAGCAACGCCGTCAACTTTTTTCGCTTCACCTATTGTCTTTGCAATCTGAGCTGAAAGATCCATGAAAAGCTTCCCTTTTTTCATGCCAAGCTTACGTCCAAGAAGGTCCATGGCCTGAATTCCGTTGGTTCCTTCATAAATCATTGTAATACGGCAGTCTCTCAAAAGCTGTGCCTGAGGATATTCTTCAATAAAACCGTATCCGCCGTAAACCTGCATACCATGGGAACAGATTTCAAAAGCCTTATCAGTAACATATCCTTTTCCGATTGGAGTAAGGATTTCTGCAAGACCTTCCCACATTGCCTTTTCGTCTTCATTTTCTGTAGTTTCAGCTTTGTCGTAGCACATTGCAAGATAGTAAAGAATACTTCTCATTGCTTCAACATAGGACTTCATTATAAGAAGCTGACGTCTTACGTCAGGATGATTTATAATTGCAACTCCGCCTGCCTTTGGATTGGTAAGATCTGCACCCTGCACTCTTTCCTTGGCATAGTTTACAGCGTTAAGGTAAGAAGCTGAAGCACATGCAAAACCCTGGAGACCAACAAGCTGTCTTGCTTCGTTCATCATAAGGAACATATGAGCCATTCCCTTGTTCTCTTCACCAAGAAGTTCGCCTATGCAGTTGTCTTTTTCACCAAGAGCAAGAGTACATGTACAGTTTCCGTGGATACCCATTTTATGCTCTATACCTGTACAGGTAACATCGTTGAATTCGCCAAGAGAACCGTCTTCGTTAACTCTGTACTTAGGAACAAGGAAAAGAGAAATACCCTTGGTACCTGCAGGTGCTCCTTCTATTCTTGCAAGAACCGGGTGGATAATATTGTCTGAAAGCTGTGTCTGCTCACCGCCTGAAATAAAAATCTTCTGTCCCTTGATCTTGTATGTGCCGTCTCCCTGAGGAATTGCAACAGTTTCAAGAGCACCTACATCAGACCCTGCACCGGGCTCGGTAAGAAGCATTGTTCCGCACCACTCGCCTGTGTATACTTTTTTAAGGTAAGTAGCTTTCTGCTTGTCTGTTCCAAAACTTTCAATAAGTTTTCCGCAACCGTGAGTAAGACCCGGGTACATCATAAGAGGATAGTTTGCGCCGTTGAAGTATTCACTCGCTGCAAGAGCAACAGATTTAGGCATTCCCTGTCCGCCCCATTCAGGGTCTTCTGTCATTGCAGTCCATTCTCCGTCTTTAAGGAGATTGTATACTCTTACAAAGGATTCAGGAATTTTGACAACACCGTTTCCTTCAAAAGTACAGCCTATCTCATCGCCTTCTTTTGCAGTTGGATAAATTTCATCTACTGCAAGCTTTCTTGCTTCTTTTATTATCATATCTATTGTTTTTTTATTAAAAGCGGCAAATTTTTCAAATTTGCTGAATTCACCAACTTCAAGCTGTTCATGCAGAACAAATTCCACATCTCTTTTTTCTGAAATTATCTGTGCCATAATCTTCTCCTAAAAATTAATATTAATTATTTATTCAAACCCAATAAATCAGGTTTTCAACCTAATCCACTGAAAATAAAATCAATGAGTTTTTCGGATATTTTCAATACGTCTATCTCTTTGTTTTCCTTCACAATAAAGGTATTGATAACTTCATTTATTGAACCTGAAACCACATTTTTGACAAAATCAATATCCGCCTCCCCGGAAACCGTGCCTTCTTTTTGTCCTGCAACAAGAATATCCCTGATAGTCTGTCTGTATCTCATGGAAAGCTCACGGATTTTCGGCTGGCACCCATGAATCTTGCATAATTCCGACTGATAAACAACAGCAATTTCCCTGTTCTGTGAAAAAATTTCAATATGTGAAAAAATAAGATTGAAAAGCTTTTCCCTTGAATTTTTTCCTTTTTTTACAGCCTCTTCAAATTTTAAAAAAATTTTTTCCCCTCTGTCGGCTGCAAATTTTATGAGGATGTCGTTCTTGTTCTTGAAATAAAGGTAAATCGTTCCATCAGCAACACCTGCTCTGGCAGCTATTTTTGAGACCGTGGAATTTTCAACGCCTGACTCCGCAAAAACCTTGATTGCCGAATCAAGAATTTTAAAGTATTTGCCTTCTTTGTCTTCGGTATGCAAATTCCCAACCTTTTCTTACCAAAATTTTTCACAAAAACTTATACTTAACTGTAACTTTGAATGTCCATTCATTTATCAATTAAACAACGTTATTGTCAAGAAAAAGAAAATTAACAGACAACAGCTGTTAAACTCTTCTGATAACTGATTATTATTCTATGGAAAAAAAACATAAGATCTGGTATTTTCAGCAATTGATATTGTTTCTGTTAAATTAAACCCTGTAAGAACAATCGCTTGCTTTTCTTATAAATTCAGGGTTTGAAGCATCCTCAAAAAAACAACTATCCAGGGAGAGATCAAATGAAAAGGAAAAACATTTGCAAATGCTTAATTTTAGCGCTCATAACCGCTGCAGTGATTATTTCATCGGGCTGTAATCTTGCAGAAGATGTTTCTGACGATTCGTCAAAAGAAGCTGAGATTGAAAGAGGTCTGACAGCACTGGATAAATCAGACTATGAAAATGCCAGAAAAATTTTTGAGTCCCTGAAAAACAAATACCCCTCAGACAACACTCTCAAGGCATATTACTCCAATGCCCTGGCAGGCCTTGCAGGACTGGACACATATAACCTGATGAAAGCCATTGACGATCTCGATAAAATGGGTGAAAGCGGAGATACAATAGCTATTGTCGGAAGAACTCTCACCGGAGCTGATTCAACACAAAGCCCATCATTGACAGAGGCTCAGATATCTTCCAAAAAAGACAACTTTGAAGATGCCATGGACGCTCTTCTCGAAATAGCGCAAAAAGATTACAGCACTCTTGCTGAAAATAAAGTAGCAGGTAAAACTGCCGCCGCAAAAACAATTCTTGCTGATTCACTCCAGAATAAAGATCTTGCAGAACTGACAAATGATGAACTTGTTCAGCTGGGACTTATGGCTTTAAACCACGGAATTTTAATTATTGCAGACATGATTATTATTGATTCGCCGGAATCAGAAATTACTTTTTCTAAAAATTCTTTTAAAAATTTGTATGAGGCCAACGCCCCTTTTGACACAGAAGATATCACCTCTAAACTCAAAAAATTGTCACTTGATATCGAGCTTATTAACAATGCTGTTTATGCAATTGACAATTTCCTCAATAACGGATCAGAAAAAGAAAACGATATAAGCAAAGAATTTGAGATTTTCAAAACAGATCTTGACAACGGACAGGGAGGATCAGAAGCCGGAGACAATTTCATTACTCAGGCAGAACTTGAGTACTACCTCAACAACCTGTAACTTTTTTTAAACTTAAACCTTACCTATCCGGAGGCGCAGGATGAAAAATATAAAACCACAAACTACTATTAAACTGTTTTGCTTTATATTAACTCTACTTATTTATGCTTCAGCAGCATATGCAAAACCATACCAGAGATTTTACACTGGCGTTCGTCCAATTGGAATGGGAGGAGCCTTTGTTGCTGTTTCAGATGACAGAAATACAATTTTCTATAACCCTGCAGGACTTTCAAGAATAGACGGTTTGACCCTTGGTATCTTAAACCCTGCGGCAGGCGTTGGAGAAAACAGTCTTGACATGTATTCGGATGCAGACGACACAGACATGGATGACACAGGTGAAGTGACAGATCTTTTAAGAAAATACACAGGGGATAACCTCCATCTTTATGCATCAGTTACACCTCATCTTGGCTTCAGAATAAAAAATTTCGGTGTAATGGTAAGTGCTTTTGGAATAGTAAGCACGGACTCTTATGTAAGAAACCCGGTTTATCCTGAACTGCACGTAAATGCCCGTGCAGATATAGGAGGAATTGGAGGTGTAGGTTTTGCTGTTCCCGGAGTAAAAGGACTCAGGGCAGGTGCTGCCTTTAAATCCATAAGCCGTGAAAGTATAAACCAGGTCTACACCCCCGCACAGATAGCATCTGACGATTTTGAAGACATGATGGATGACGACAAGGTTTCAGATACTGGAACAGGACTTGATGTCGGTATTATTTACACTCTTCCCTGGGACAGATTTTTCCAGACTGACATAGCTCTTTCAGGGCAGAACATCCCGGAAATTGAATTTGATAATGGAGATAAGCTGGCAACTGAATGGACAGCAGGCGTGGCTTTGAAAAAAGAATTCGGACCGGTTTCAGTTCTGGCAGCTCTTGATTACAGAGATTTTACAAACAGCCTTGATGAAGACGAAGACCTTGGAAAAAGAATCCATATGGGCGCTGAAATAAAATTTATGGATCTGATAGCTGTAAGAGGCGGATTCAACCAGGGATATCCAACTCTTGGAGCAAGTCTTGACCTCTGGGTTTTAAAGTTTGATGCGGCCATGTATTCTGAAGAAGTAGGAGCATATGCAGGCCAGAAAGAAGATAAAAGATATATGGGCCAGCTTACCATAGGCTGGTAAAAAAAATCCGGTTAAATTCTGCAAAGATATATGAAAGGCAGAAATTTTTCTGCCTTTTCATATTTTAACAAAACCTAAGCCTGAACCTGCCTTCCTTCAAATCAGAATGATTCCAGAAAAGAAGCATTTATAAGTGTTTTAGTATAATCATTCAAGGGATTTAAAAAAAGTTCCTTGGTATTATTTTCTTCAATGATTTTTCCCTCTTTCATAACAATTGTCCTGCCTGCAATTTCCCTTACAAGCTTTAGATCATGGGAAATGAATATATATGAAATTTTGTGCTTTTTCTGAATATTTTTCAAAAGTCTGATAACCTGAAACTGAACAGTCCTGTCAAGGGATGAGGTCGGCTCGTCAAGTAAAATTATTTCAGGTTCCAAAACAAGTGCCCTTGCAATTGCAATTCTCTGCCTTTGTCCCCCTGAAAACTCATGTGGATAGTGATTAAGGCAGTCTGACGGAAGCATTACTTCCTCTAAAACATCTTTAACAATTTTTTTTCTTGTGCTTAAATCAAAATTTCTATGAACAAGAAGACCTTCTGAAATTATTTCAAAAACACTCATTCTTGGATTCAGACTGCCATAAGGATCCTGAAAAACAACCTGAATTTTTGATCTTATTTTTCTTAAATATGAAGATTTGAGATTATCAATTCTTTTGTTTTTAAAATAAATTTCCCCCCTTGAATCAACAAGCCTTAAAAGCGAAAGCCCGAGAGTTGTTTTGCCGGAACCGCTTTCTCCGACAATTCCAAGAGTTTCACCCTTTTTAAGATAAAAATCAATTTTATCTACAGCCTTGATAAAACCCTTTGTTCTTTTTAAAAAACCTTTTTTAAGGGGAAACCAGACTTTAAGATTTTTTGCTTCAAGAACTTTTTCATTATCCAGACTTTCTTCAAATCCAAAATCATTTTTTGAGCCTATCAGTTTTTTTGTATATTCATGGAAAGGATTTTCAAAAATTTCTTCAGCTTTTCCATATTCAAGAGCTTTGCCGTCTTTCATTACAAGAACTTTGTCTGCAATGCTTTTTACAAGCAAAAGGTCATGGCTTATAAAAATCATGGACATGGAAAGTCTTTTCTTAAGGTCAGCCAGAAGTTTTAAAATTTCAGCCTGAACAGTTACATCAAGTGCAGTTGTGGGTTCATCTGCAATTAAAATATCAGGGTTTTGTGCAATTGCCATTGCTATCATAACCCTTTGCTTTTGTCCCCCTGAAAGCTCATGGGGATATGAGTCATATCTTTTTTCAGGTTCATAAATTCCAACCATTTTAAGAAGTTCAACAACTTTTTTTCTTGTGTTTTTAAGTTTTTCACCTGAATGAATTAAAAAAACCTCGCCAATCTGTTTTCCGATTTTATGGAGAGGATTTAAGGAAGACATTGGTTCCTGAAAAATCATTGCAATTTTTTTGGTTCTGAGCTTTTGAAGATATGATTCAGGCATTTTTAAAATATCTGTATTTTTATATAAAATCTCTCCTTTTACCTCACAAAACGGATATTTTGGCAAAAGACCAATTATTGATTTTGCTGTAACTGATTTTCCTGAGCCGCTTTCTCCAACAATTGCAAGGGTTTCTTTTTTATTTAGCTGAAAATCAATTGATTTTACAGATTCAATGCTTTTTCCTGCCTTTTTATTAAAACTTATATTGAGATTTTTTACTTCTAAAATATAATCGTTTTCCATCTTATCCCTCAAGCCTTGGGTCAAAAGCATCCCTTGCGGCTTCACCTGTAAAAATAAGAAGACTCAGCAAAAGAGACAAAGTTATAAAAGCAGAAATTCCAAGCCAGGGTGCCTGAATATTTTCCTTTCCCTGTGCAAGAAGCTCACCAAGGGAGGCAGAACCTGCAGGCATTCCAAATCCTAAAAAATCAAGGGATGTAAGTGTTGTAATTGAACTGTTCAAAATAAAAGGGAAAAAAGTCATTGCAGCTATCATTGCATTTGGAAGCATATGCCTTGACATTATTCTTGAATCAGAAACTCCAAGAGCCTTTGCAGCCATTACATATTCAAGGTTTCTGCACCTTAGAAACTCTGCTCTTACAACATCCACAAGGCTCATCCAGGAAAATAAAAGCATTATAAAAAGAAGCCAGAAAAAACTTGGCTGAACAAATCCTGACAAAATAATAAGAAGAT
Organism: Desulfobacteraceae bacterium; assembly: GCA_050253255.1. Classification (GTDB taxonomy): domain Bacteria; phylum Desulfobacterota; class Desulfobacteria; order Desulfobacterales; family JACKCP01; genus JACKCP01. The sequence goes on from JBFWJK010000007.1 coordinate 13,809, forward strand.
ACAAAACAGGCATTCCAGACCAGATTTCAATTATTCTTTGACCCAAAAGGTCTATTTTACCTCCAAAATAACCCTGAATTCCTCCGGCTGCTATGCCAATCATTGAACCAAAAACTGAAAGACAAAGCCCGAAAAGAACTGAAATTCTAAATCCGTAAATAAGCCTTGCCAGAACATCCCTTCCCTGGTCATCTGTTCCAAGAAAATTTTCAAGACTTGGAGGAGACGGTGCCGGAGATTTTAAATCATAATTTATTGTATCATAGGAAAATCTTATTAAAGGCCATATCATAAAACCTTTTTCATTTATAAGTTCCTGAACGTATTTGTCGCGGTAGTCTGCTTCAGTTAAAAAATCTCCGCCAAAATCTGTTTCAGGATATTCAATAAAAACAGGGAAAAAAAATCTGTCTTCATATTTGATAAAAAGTGGTTTGTCATTTGCAATAAATTCAGCAAAAAGTGTCAGAAAAAAAAGAATTATAAAAATTATTGCTGAATAATATCCCCTTTTATTCTGCCTGAACAATAAAAACCTTTTTTTTGTAATACTTAATTTTTCAGTTTTCAAAATCAGCCTGTCCTTGTTTCAAAATCTATTCTTGGGTCAACAAAAGTATATGTCAGATCTGATATTATTCTTATCAAAAGACCAAGAAGGGTAAAAATATAAAGACTTCCAAACATTACCGGATAATCCCTTGTTATTGCAGACTCAAAACCAAGAAGTCCAAGCCCGTCAAGGGAAAAAATAACTTCAATGAGGAGTGAACCGCTGAAAAACATTCCAATAAAAGCAGAAGGAAAACCCGCAATTATTATAAGCATTGCATTTCTGAAAACATGACCGTAAAGAACTGATTTTTCATCAAGACCTTTTGCCCTGGCTGTAATAACATACTGTTTGTGAATTTCATCTAAAAATGAATTTTTTGTAAGAAGTGTAAGTGTTGCAAATCCGCCTATTGACAAAGACAATACAGGCAGAAAAATATGACTTAAATAGTCTTTTATTTTTCCAAAAAAGCCAAGCTCGTCAAAATTTACAGAAGTAAGTCCTTTTAAGGGAAAAATGTCAAAATAATTTCCTCCGGCAAATAAAATAATTAAAAGCACAGCAAACAAAAACACAGGTATTGCATGACCTATAGTTATAAAAGTGCTTGTGTAAATATCAAATTTTGAGCCATGGCTTACAGCTTTTTTTATTCCAAGGGGAATTGATACAAGATAAATTATCAATGTGCTCCAAAGTCCAAGTGAAATTGAAACAGGAAGCTTTTCCTTAATAAGGGTTATAACTTTTTTGTTTTTATAAAAACTTTCTCCAAAATCAAAACTTATAAAATCCTTGAGCATTTTAAAAAATCTCTGGTGCAAAGGCTTGTCAAATCCGTATAAGACTTCAAGTTCCTTTATAAGCTCAGGGTCAACCCCTCTTGAACCCCTGTATGTTGAAAGGCTCTGCTTTTCTGATGAAAAAGCCTCCATTGACTTGTCTCCGGTAACCCTGGACAGGGTATTTAATTCCCCTGATTCAAGCTTAGCTATCATCTGTTCCACAGGCCCTCCGGGAGCGGCCTGAATAATAAAAAAATTTACGGCAATAATTCCAATAAGAGTTGGAACAATCAGAAAAAGCCTTCTTAAAATATATGCGCCCATTTAATCTTCCTGCCACCATGAATTAAGTCCAAACCCGTAATCAGGTGTTTTTTCAGGGTGTTTAAACTTATTTTTGTAGGCAACTCTGAAATAATCTATATGCCAGTGGGGAACAAGATAATAATTCCACAAAAGCACCCTGTCCAGAGCTTTTGCATGGTTTATAAGATTCTGCCTTCCCTTGGCTGAAATAAGCTTTTCAACTATTTCATCAATTACAGAATTTTTTATTCCGCAGTAATTTCTGCTTCCCGGAGTATCTGCTGCAAGTGAACCCCAGAAATATCTTTGCTCATTTCCCGGAGAAAGGGATTGTGGAAAAACAGAAGTAATCATTTCATAATCAAAATTTCTTATTCTGTTATAAAACTGAGTATCGTCAACTCTTCTTATTTCAAGTCCAATGCCAAGCTTTTCAAGACTTTTCTTGTATGTAAGTGCAATTCTTTCAAAGGCCGGACTTGAAATTAATATTTCAAACTCAAGTGGTTTTTTTGAATATTTGTCTATTCTTTTGCCATTTTCAACAAGATAGCCTTCTTTTTTAAGTATTTGTGCGGCTTTTCTAAGATAATACCTTGAAGTTTTCTCGCTGTCTGTATCCGGAAGAAAAAATTCCTTTTCAAAAACCTCATCCGGGACTTTTCCCTTGTAGGGTTTTAATATTTCAAGCTCGTCTTTTGAAGGAAGTCCTTTTGCAGCAAGTTCTGAATTTGAAAAATAAGACATTGACCTTTTATACTGACCATAAAAAAGGTTTTTATTTATCCAGTCAAAATCAAAGGCATAAACAAGTGCTTTTCTTAAATTTCTGTTTTGAAATTTTTTGTTTCTTAAATTAAAAACAAAACCCTGCATTCCTGAGCTGTTTTTATGATGAATTTCTTCTTTTATAATTTCGCCTTTTTCAAAGGCAGGTCCTTTATATGATACAGCCCATGATTTTGCAGTGTTTTCCAGTCTGAAATCGTATGCACCGGCTTTAAAAGCTTCAAGGGATACGGTTTCATCCCTGTAATAGTCAAAAATTATTTCATCAAAATTATACATTCCAGTATTTACAGGAAGGTCTTTTCCCCAATAATCTTTTACCCTTTCATAGGAAATAAATTTTCCGGGACTAAAATCTTTTACCCTGTATGGACCGCTTCCAAGGGGAGGAACAAGGCCTGCTTCAAAGCCCTTTTCTTCATAATAATGCTTTGGAAGTACAGAAAGCTGGGAGATTATCAAGGGAAGTTCAGGATTATCACTTGTTTTAAATTCAAATCTTACTTTATTGTCTGAATTTTTTACAACATCTGAAACATCTCCATAATATTTTTTATAAATCGGAGAACCTTTTTCCATTAAAATATTAAAGGAAAAAATAATATCTTCGGGAGTAATTTTTTTTCCGTCATGAAATCTTGCTTTTTCATTTATTTTAAACTCAACATATTTATTTGAATCAGGAATTGTTATTTCTTCTGCAATAAGACCATACATTGAAAACGGCTCATCTTCTGACTGAACACATAAGGTTTCAAATACATAGGAAAGTCCTGCTGCTGAAAGCCCTTTTAAAACAAAGGGATTTAACGAGTCAAAACTTCCTGTAGCAGCTCTTTTAAAAACTCCGCCCTTTGGAGCATCAGGATTTACATATTCAAAATGAGAAAACCCTTTTTTGTATTTTACTTCACCGTTCATGGCAAAACCGTGTGCTGAAACAGTTTCTGCATAAGATTCAGGACAAAGGAAAAAAATCATCAAAAATAAAAAACACAGCTTTTTCACTTTTACTCCTCTTTTTTGGATTTAACCGTAAAAAATGAAATATTTTCAGGCAAAAGATATTTGTCGCATTTTTTCTGTACAATTTCCTTTGTAAGAAGTGAATAGCCCGAAATAATAGTTTTTGCCCATTCAAGCTGAATACCATTTTTAAATGAACCGTCTAAAACAGTATTAAGCCAGTATGAATTTTTTTGCACCTGGGTTGCAATGGAACTTAAAAGTGGATTTATTGCCCTTTCAAATTCATCGTCTGTTATTTTTTCTTTTTTAAGACTTGAAATTATAGTTTTAATTTCATTTTTTACAATTTCTGTTGTTTCAGGAGATGTTTTTACTCCCATAAAAAGACCGCCGTAATTTTCATAAATTTTTGAAGGATTATTATATGCAAAAGGAGAATATGCAGCCCCAAGCTTTTCTCTTATATTTACCCTGAGCCTGTCATCAATTATTCTTGCACATAAATTCAAGGCTCTTGAATTTTCTATTGGATACATGTCATCGGTTTTTATTCCGGCCATTACAAAAGCAGAACTAATTTTTGTATCAACTTCAATTTCTTTTGTTTTACCCTTTGGAAAATTTACAGGCTTTGGAATATGGTTTTCAATCTTTTCTCTTTTTTCATCTACAGCAAGATATTTTAAAACAAGCTCTTCCAGATTTTTCTCGTCAAAATCACCAACAACTGAAATCTCAAATGCTTTGTTTTTAAAATTATCTGAAATAAAATTTCTTATGTCATCAAGGCTTATTTTGACTGCATCATCATAAGTTACAGGTTCAAATCTGTAATCATTATCAGCAAAAAAAGCACCTGCCTTTAAATTAAGATTTCCGTCAACCGATTTAAGCTTTTTTTCATATGATGTTTTAAGTCTTTTAAGTGAAAGCTCATAAGCATTTTCCTTAATTCCAGGGTCTTTTATATAATGGTAAAAAAGCAGGAACAAAGTTTCAAGGTCATTTTTTGAAGCTTTCCCCGCAAAGTAAAGACTTTCCTGGTCAACCCCAAATTTTATGGAAACATCCTTGTCAGAAAGGCTTATTCCAAGTTCTTCACGTGAAATAAAATTTAATTTAGATGTATTTAAAACCCTTGAGCTTAAAGAGTATAATCCTTTTTTGTCTTTTGGTTCAAAAGCTTTACCCTTTCCAAAGGAAGCCTTGAAAAATACTTTGTTTTCATCAAAATCTGTTTTTTTATAATTTATTACATTATTATTTTCTAAAATTATTCTTGTAATTTCAGGCTCTAAAAACAATTTTTCTTTTATGCCTGATTTTTTTTCAGGGATTTCAAGATAGGGGAAAACCTTACCCGATTTTTTATTTTCAAGAAAAATTTCCTTTGAAAATGCTTTTTTTACAATCCCCGATATTTTTTCAGAAGCATTTTCTTCAATCAAAACATTTCCGGTTACAGCAACACTTAAATTATCAGGATTCCATATTTCCCTAAAGCTGTTATTCAAATCATCAATACTTACCTTTTTTACAAAAGGAGCAAAAATTTCTTTTTCCTTTTGAGGCGATACAATAATATCCCCCCTCATTGCACTTGAAATTATTGATGAGGCAAGTTCTTTTGTGTTTCTTGTTTCTGAAGTTTCAACTTCCCTTTCAAGAATTTTTAAAACTTCATTTTTTACCCTTTCAAGTTCATGCCCGAAAAATCCGTATTCATTAATTTTTTTAAGCTCAAGAGCAAGCAGCTCAAGAGTTTCCTCAAATTTTTCAGGACTTGTTTTTGCTGTAAGATTTGACCAGAGAACACGCTTCATAAAAGGAAAGGTAAAATTATTTGCAGCCTCAAAAGGGGCATTGTTTTCAAGAAGGGAATTAAGTCTGTAATTTAAAATAAGTGAAACCATATATCTTTTAAGCCACTTTGACTCAAAAGCAAAACTGCTTTCCTCAATATCAATATCCTTGATAAAATTTATTGAAACGTTTGTAGATGCAGTTTCCTTTTCATAATGATAAAAACTTTTATTATCTTTTTTATTTTTTAATTTTCCAAAATCCGGAATGTTTTTAGAAAGAACGTCTCTTTTTTTCCCTGAAAAAACTTCCTTTACAAGTTTTTCAGCTTCATTTACATCAATATCTCCGGTTACTGCCAAAACCATTCTTTCAGGTGTATACATTGAATTGTAAAAATTTTTTAAGATTTTTTGGTCTGCATTTTCAATAACTTCTTTTTCACCTATTGGAAATCTTTTGGGAAGAATAAGACCGTCAAACAAAAAATTGTAAAGTTTTACTCTTGTTCTGTAATCAGCAGAATCGCGGGCCGACATTTCAGCAAGAACAACTTTTTTTTCCCTTTCAACTTCTTCTTCTAAAATAAGAGCATTAAAGGCAAAATCATTTAAAATTATCATTGCATCCTTTAAATCCTCTTTTTTACCCTGGGGCAGATAAATTTTATAGACTGTTTCATCAAATCCTGTATGTGCATTTGTATCAGCACCAAAATCCATTCCAATCTTCTGGAAATAATTTATAAGTTCTCCCGGCTTGAAATTTTTTGAACCACAGAAAACCATGTGTTCAAGAAAATGGGCAAGCCCTATTTCTTCTTCAGTTTCATAACCTGAACCTGTCATTACTCCAAGATAAAGTGCTGCTCTTTTTTCAGGGGTTTTGTTTTTTTTGATAAGATATCTGAAACCATTATCAAGACGGTTGTATTTTATGGAATTATCAAAGGGAAGGTCAGTTTTTATTTCAGGCCATTCAAGCCTTTGTTCTCCAAAAGCTGATGCTGCAATAAAAAAAACAAGTGCAAAAACAAAAATTTTTTTCATATTTCTTCCTTTAATATATTTAAAAGTTTCAAAGCTTCTTTTGAAAAAGGACTTTTTTCTTCTGTACATAAACTTAAGGTCTCAATGGCTTTTTCATATCTTTTTGACATTAAAAAAGCTTCTCCTGCAAAATAATTAAGTCTTGTGAAATCTTTGATGTTTAATTCTGCAAGACTTAAAAAAAGCTCCGCAGATTTTTCATACTCACCTTTTATAAATAAAATTCTGGCCTTTAAAAAATTTGAGTCAAAATCAGGATTTTTTATTTTTTCTATCATATCAAGCGCCTCATCATAAAGGCACAGATTATAATAAAGCCCTGCAGCCTGATAATAGTTTTTAGGTTTTAATTTTTTATAATAAAAAAGTCTTAAAAAACTGTTTTTTTTATTCAGATTTAAAAGAGCCTCATAATCCTTTTCAATAATTTTTTGCATGTAAATATCTGCTTTAGTATCTTTTTTTAAAGCCTTTTTAACCTTTATATAATTATTGAAATATAAATTATTATAGGGTTTTATTTTCAGAAGTTCCTCTAAAACCTCAAGAGATTTTTCGTAATCTTTTAAAGAAAATAAAATTTCTGATTTTAAATTAAGTTTTTCTTCTTTTTTATCTGAAAACTTTTTTTTATCTAAAAGAATCAGCGCTTTTTCATAATTTCTGCTCATATACCCTGCGTTTGCTGCAAGAAGAATTTCTCCTTCACTGGGATCTGATAAGATATTTTTTTCTAAATAATAAAAAGCCTTATCGTATCTTTTTAGCGCAAAAAAACAAAGACCTTTGTTCCACTCAAGAATTTCTTTATTTTTATATGAATCTGCTTTTTCAAAACAAAAGAGACTTTTCTCATAATTTTTTTTTAGAAAATACTTTTGTCCTGCCATAAAAAACAATTCAGATTCAAGCTCTTTCTCAACACTTAAATTTTCTATTAAAGTCAAAGCCTTATCAGGATTGTTTTTTTCAATAAGGGAAATAATATTTTCCAAAGAAAACTCATCTGCATGAAGGTTTAAAGCAAAAAAAGTAAACAAAGCTGTGAAAATACTAGTTTTTATAAACATATCTCACCGGAAGATAGACAAGAGTTGAGACTTTTTGGCCATTTTTAATGCCAGGTGAAAATTTCCATTTTTTAACTGCATTTATTGTATTTTCATCAAAAATTTTTTCATGGGTTGAAGAAACAATAACTACATCTTCCACATCGCCGTTTTTATTTACAACAAACTTTACTAAAATTTTTGCATTTTTAATTCCCATTCTTTTGGCTTCCAAAGGGAATTGCGGGTTTGTACTTTTAAGTATAAAAGGTTTGTCATCAAGTTCTGAAGGTTCAAAAATATTTGAAGTTTCAATCTCATCTTCACTTTTTTCTGCATCTGAAAAAAGTTCTTTTTTAAAGGCTTCTTTTTTTATCATTGAATCAAGGTCATGGGAGATTTCTTTTTTCTCAAAATTTTTGTCATAAACTTTTTTTTCAGCAGTATTAATCAAAGGGTTTTCTTCATCCAGAATAAAATTTTTTAAATTATATGAAAATTTTTTTTCTGGATCGTGCTTTTGCTCTCCCTTTTTTTCTTTTTCAAGATTCATTGGAATTAGTCTTGTCTTTTTTTTATCAAAAGAGGCTGTTATTTTTTTTTCAGGAAAAAGAAAGGAGATTAAAATAAAAAAAGCAATTGTAATGCAAAGACCGCCGATAACAGAAAAAATAAAAATAGATTTACTCTTCATTTTCAACTGAAACCGAAATATTTGAGACATTGTTTTTTCTTAAAAAATCTATAAGTTCAATAAGTTTTCCTGCACTTACATCTTTATCTGCTGAAACAATAAAATCTTTTCCTTTAAGTTCATCCAGCTTAAAACCAATTTCATTGTATGTAACAATTTTATCATTTAAAAAAATATCGTTTGTTTCACTTAAAACAAAATAATTTGCTTCCTTTTTTGTGCTCTCTCCTGTTGAAGTTTTGGGAAGGCTTAAATCAATGGTGTAGTTTTCAATAAAACTTGAGGTTACAACAAAAAAAATTAAAAGAATAAAAACCATATCAAGCAAAGGAGTAATATTTAAATCATTTACAATATTTTTTCCCTTTGTTTTGTATCTCATTTTTGTTTTTTCCTTTTTTGCTTCAGCTCTTTCAAAACCAAAGTATCTTTCCTTTATAAAATTTCCCGCAGCAAGTCCGGGTATTGCTATTACAAGTCCGGTCTGGGTTGTTGTAAGCGCACGGCCTATTCCTGATGCCATGATTGAAGAAGATACATCCTTTGAAACATAAATCCCTTTAAAAATATCCACAATTCCGTCAACAGTTCCAAGAAGGCCTATCAATGGTGCAGTTCCCGCAAGAAAAAAAACCGTATTAAGTTTTTTCAAAAAAATCTTTTTCAAATAAGCTGATTTAAAATCAGCAGACCCAAACCTTAAATTAAGTATAATGTAAATTATGTAGGCCCACATTAAAAATGAAACGCCAAAGAGAAAATAAAAATAAACTCCTGACAATTTATAGAGTTCAGTTAAAAAATTCATTTATCCCCTGTTTGTGAAAGAAAAATATTTTTCTTTTCATCAAGGTCAAATACAAACATTTCCAACCTCTGCTCAAAAAAATGGTGAAAAATCATTAAAGGAAGAGCTATTGAAAGACCAAGCTGTGTTGTTACAAGTGCCTCGGATATTCCTCCTGCCATTTCAGCAGCTTTTACAGCACCTGTTCCTCCTGCCGCATTAAATGTCATAATCATCCCTGTAACAGTTCCAAGAAGACCAATTAAGGGTGCAATCCCTGCAAGAACTCCTATTGTGGGGTTAAATCTTTCAAGTTTTTTTATTTCCCGGTCCAAAAGAGAATCAATAATTTCACTGGAAAGCAGAGCCTTTTGCTTTTTTAAATAAAGCTTTTTTAAAAAAACAAGAGAAGGATATCTCCTGAAATATTTTTCATTCTTCTTTTCATTAATTTCAAAAAATTCCTGTTCAGTTTTTTCATCCGGTATTTTAAGGTAAAAAAGAATAATACCCTGAAAAAGGGTAAGAATAAAACCTGCAATACCAGTAAGAACAATAGGGTAAATCATTACCCCGCCTTTTTGAAGATAGAGAGAAACGCTTTCAATAAACCCTGGTTCCATTTTAGTTCCTTTACCAAAACATACTGGGAAAAAATCTGAGTTATTACTGAAAATATCTTTAATTTTATTCTTATCCGAACCTGCCGGAATAAAAATCAGATTTTCATCAATTATTCTTGCATAACCGAACTCATTGCCGCTTTTATATATTCCGCTTAAATAACCGTCCATTATTATCAGTTTTGAATCGTATTCAAAACCAAATCTTTTCAAGCTGTTTTCAAAGAAGCTTACAATAGTTTCTCTGAATTTTTTTTCTTCAATAAAAGGAACCTTGATTTTTTTTGTTAAGGATTCAATCTCTGTTATCTTTTTTTTTTCAGATTCAAATTTCCTTAAAATTTCAGAAGAAACTTCTTTATTTTCTATTTTTTCTTCAAGTGATTTTATTTCTTTTTCTAAAAGGTCAATTTCAGCCAGATAATTCCTCTCCCTGACTTTAAACTCATTTTTCACTGAATCTGAAGATTTTATCAGAAATTTTCTTTCCTCATCAAGAAGTTCATTTCCTGCTGACAGGCCATGGAAAAGAAGAAGAAAAATAAAAAACAGACTAATTTTTTTCATTTTCAGTTTCAAAAAATACAGGTTTAAAAAACATTCCACCCGGATTATCTTCTGAAAAAATATTTTTCAGTTCAGGGTGTTCCACTTTTTTATACATCATATCCCCTTTATCCCACAAATAGTAACCTCCCTCTGTCTTAAGTATAACCGTATTATTTCCGGAAATTAACGCTCCCCCCTTTTTTGGTTCGCCGTTTACATAAAAAAGGCCTTCCCGGAAAAAACAGTTGAGGGATTTTTCCATTTCCGCTTCAAGAAAGTTTTTGAATGCATCGGCCCTGACTTCAAAATCTTCATTGGTATCAAATAAATTCATTAATTTTTTTTTCTCTTCCCTGAATTCTTCTCTCAAAAAAAGCGGAAGTTTATTTTTTATTTTTTCAATCTTTTCTGCTGTTTTTTTCCATTCATATATTTTTTCCTCAATCAGATTACATCTAATCTCTTCAGCATTTAAAATATCCTTATATTTTTTGCTTAAAAGGTAATGTCTTATTTTTAAATTTTTTATTGTATTAAGATATATTTTCTCTTTTTCATTTATTTTTTCTGTAAGTGAACCAAGTTTATCCGAAATCAGAAAATTTTCCTCAATTTCTTTTTCGTACTCCATGGAGTATATAGCAGAAGATATAAAAATAAGAAGACACAATGTCAAAAACAGCTTGCCTGATATATTCTTAATCATCTATTATCCTTTAAGAATTATTTTCCTGAGCCGAAAAAACATAAACACAGCCAGCTCACATTTATGTATTGCAAGTTTATAATTTACCAGGGTATTAGAAATGAAGAAAAGCCTTTGTGCAATATTTTTTACAATATTTTTTTTAATCTGCACGTCCTGTTCGGACAATCATTCCCACACGGAAGAACCTGTAAGTCAGACAGCTTCAATAGCCGGGATTTTAACAGATCCTCCGATAGAAGGTGCAAGAGTTTTCCCTATAAGCAGGAAAACACTCAAGCCTTTCCCATTCAATGATTCAACTGCAAAAACAGACTCAAACGGAAAATTTTTTCTGCTGGTCCCGTCACAGTCACTGAATGAGATTTCCCATCTGGAATCCTTTGGCGGAACAGATTCCCAGACAGGTCTTTCCTTTGACAATATAAGCTTCAAAACAATATTTAACCCGGATTCAAAATCAAGTATCACGATTACTCCCCTGACCTCACTGATTTATCACCTTGTTTCAGACTTCGGTTTTTCATATGAAGAAGCAAAAAGTAAGACAAAAGCTCTTTTCAATATTCCACCTGAAATTTCTCCTGAACAAAACCCTTTGTCAGACACCAGTCTTTTAAAGGCGGCAGCTTTTATTTCATATGCGGCAGTATTAAAAAAAACAGAACAGCCTTTTAAGGAGATTGCAGATATCCTGAAGAACAAACAAAGCTTTATTACAGGAAATTCTGTTGATGAAGGAATACTTGACGAAATTTTTACAGATGCCGAAAAAACAAGGCTTTCAAAGAATTTTTTTAATTTTATTTCACAGAAAAAATCAGCAGATCAAATAATCGGAAGTTCCAAAATTTTTTTCCTCAGAAATTATTTTCTTGAAGGGATAACTGCTCTCATAAAAAATGATGACACTGAATACGATAATCATATTGCAAATATCGAAAACAACATAAATATTCTTTCCGATATCCTTGCCGGCAACAGGATAAAGCTCAACAAAAATACTGTAATTCAGACATTAAGATATATTCTGAATGAATACGGCCTTGCAGAAATAAAATTTGAAAACGGGCAGTACAAATTTGAAGGTGTTTTTTTTACCGGAACAATAAACTCAGAGCAGCTTTATAATTCTGAGGGAATTCATATAACAGAAGATAAAAACATTGAGAGATCAAGTTCTCCGCTTTTTTCAATAATTCATAATGAACCTGTTCTTACAAATGAAATCCCGGGAAATGACAATTCAAAAAGGATTGAATACTATTTCAATTCAGACATTTCTCATCTTTACCTGGCATCAAAAACGCTTGATTATGTTTATGATGACGCAAAAAGAGATGAAATTCTAAGACAGATTATAAGAGGATATTCAAAGTCAGGGCTTTTCAATCAGGCAGAACTTATTGCCGACACATATATTTTCACCCCCGCCCAGAAATGCCTTTCTTATTTTTTTATAGGACAGGACATGGTTTCATATAAAAGAGTCAAAGAAGCCCTGGATATTATAAAAAAGGAGAAGAAATTTTCTGGAATATCGCAGAGAACAAAGGGTACCATCTTTTTGAAAAAGATGACGCAGAAAGATTTATCTTTCTTATCACAAGCCTTGCAAAGGCAGGGAGTTACGACCTTCTCAATTCAAACCTCAGCAGACTGAAATCAGATGTAATCCCTGAGATTGAAAATAATTTCAGTACTTATTCAAGAATACTTTCAGGTATTTATCTGGCAGTAAACAATATGCTGGAAAACGAAGATTCGGAAAACTGGGAAACAGAACTTCTTACAGATCTTTTGTTTGAACTTTCAAAGAATTGCCCTCCCAATGAATCAGACGGTAAAAAATATTACAAAATGAAAATCTTTGCCATGGCAAAAGCTGCGCTTTTTTATGGTCTGATCAACCAATATCAGAAACTTAATGATGTATATGAAGAAATTGAAAGCATAAGACAGAACGACCAGCTAAGATCAGATGTTTCAGTTGACGGCAGTTATTATTTAAATCTTACCCGGGATGAAACCTGGGTTTACATGTCAGATGTAATTGAGGCATACGCATGGCTTGAAAACGCCGTGATTTTTTCAGAGCATGAAACACTTTTTGATTCATTTCCTGAAGACAGCAAATACCTCAACAGTGCTGTATCAGCATATGCCAGTGTTCAGGCCAGAATGGACAATGTCTCAAGTGCCGTCAGCCTGGCAGACACACTTATCCGCTCAACCACGGAAGACAAAACCCTTTCAGAAAAAATTGAGGCTCTTACATTTAAAAATGAGTATAACCCAAAAATCGGAATGACAGCAGTTGACATCCAGGACTTTAACGGCGCACTTGAGGCCGCATCTCTTGCACTTTCATACTCCGACAGAATATATAATTCAGGAAGCGATTTTTATAAGTCTTCCTATAAAATTCAAAAAGGGTATCTAAGGACAGCTTTGATATTTCATCTTTCAGGAAATAATTCATATGAAAACCTCTGTTTTTCAAATGCAGAAAAAGTATTAAACGGAGGCACGATAACAGGAGAGGGATATTCATATACTCCCGGACCGATAACAGGAACAAAATACTATATAGATGCTGCACTTGCTTCAGCCGTGACTGCAAATGAAACAGGGAACCAGTATTATGAAGATCTTTTTATAGAACTGGCCCGTCAAAGGGCAGTCTGGGCCTTTAATTCAATAAATTTTGACTATGAAGACAAAACTGATTTTCTGCTGGATGTAATTGAAACCTGCAGTCTTATCAAAAGGCATGAAATTATTTCCGGCTTATATCAAACAGCAGTTGATTCCGCATCCGGTATTTCTGTCAGTGACAATGATGAAGACGATATAATTACCGAAGCAGAAGAACTAATAAAACTTGGAAACCTTCTGGCATCTTCGGGCTTTGAAATTCAGGCGGCTGATATTTTTGAACTTGCCCTTGGGCAGGCATACAAGGTCCAGACAGCAAAAGACAAAACAGATCTTCTTACAGAAGCAGCAGTCGGATTCTCTAAAGCCAGTTACGCAGACAGAGGGCTTGAAATTGCAGAATCAATAGAGTTTACCGAAGAAAAATTTGACGCTATCGCTCAGATTGCACTGCAGATAGGAGCCCTGCGTGATGATTTCCCTGAAACAACAGGGGCAACCATAGACTTTGACAAGGATGGGAAACCATACTTTTTCAGTCCTCTTCTGACTGACGAAGAAATTGTACAGACAGGACTTACACTTGATAAAGATTCAGACAATGACGGGATAGAAGATATTTATGATACAATGCCGCTGTATAAAAACTAGTTTAATCCTTTTTCTTTTTATTCTTGCTCCTCAATTCACACGCGCACAGGAAGACAATAAATTCTACCTTCCCGAAGTGGTTGTGACTGAATCGGATCAGATGAAAAACACAGGAAACAGTGAAATAAAAAAAGATCTGATAGACAAAATTCCTGTATCAAATTCTTCTGTTACTGAAATTTTAAAACTGAAACCATCGGTAAGATTTTCCAATGAAGAAAACTCCCCGCTGACATCAGGAGAAATTCTTCCTGAGGACATATCAATTTCAGGCGGCAGATTTTATGACAACAGCTTTATTCTTGACGGACTCAATATTTCCAGTTTTCTTGATCCGGCATCAGGAACTCCAAGGTCAATAACCGAAGTTCCGGGTTATTCGACAATGATCTTCACTGACCCCGATATTCTTGAATCCATAAAAATTTATGAAAATGATATTCCGGCAAAATACGGAGGGTTTACAGGGGGAGTAATCTCATCCAAAACAAAATCTCCTTCACAAGATTTTAAGGGAAGACTTAAATTTCTTACTACCAGATCGGAATGGACAAGTTTTAATTTCAAAGGGGAACTTAAAAAAGACTTCAAATCTTCAAACTCTGAAAAGATGCAGCCTGATTTTGAAAAATACGAATCATCCCTTATTCTTGAAGGACCCATGACAGAAAATCTTGGTTATATACTCAGCATGGAAAACAATTATTCCCAGATTCCTCTTTACCACCTTGGAACTACAAAAAACCAGGAAAGAGAACTAAGTTCGTTTTTTTTCAAACTGGAGCACAGTGACCTCATAGGCAAATCCTCCGAAATGAGCTTGAATTACACTCCATACAAAGCTAATTATTTTATGCCCGATGCAAAAGATTCTGATTTTACCCTGAGCGGAGGCGGTCTTAACTTCACTGCAAAAAATTCATTTAGCCTTGAGAGTTCAGATCTTGATATAACAGCCGGATATTCAAAAAGCATATACGACAGAGAGGCAAACACTCACTGGTACAAATGGAGTGCATTCAAATCAAAGGATTTTGGACTTCTGGCAGGAAATACAGTCAGTACAGAGGGAGGTTTTGGAGATATTGAAAAAAATGAGCAGTCCTTCAGCTTAAATGCAGATATGGAATTCTACAAAAAAAATATTTACAAAAATATTTTTCACAGACCTTCGGCAGGCTTTTTTTACACATGGGCTTCAGGCACGGAGACAAGAGAAAAAACCACATATTCATATTCTGCGGCAGTTACTGACAATCCGGATTTTACGGCACCCATAAACGACCCTGCATCAATTCCAGGAGAGCAGTATCTTTCAAAAAGACTTGTTTACTTCCCCTACTCCGGAGAGCAAAGCCTCAATCACTTCGGCTTTTATATGGAAGAACTTTTGTTTTTAAACAGATTTTCCCTGAGAACAGGCCTGCGGGTATCAAGGGATGATTTTCTTGAAAACACAAATATTTCTCCAAGAGTTACATTCACCTATGATATTCTTGAAAACAAAAATCTGACATTTCATGCAGGGTATAACAGATATTACAGCCACGGATTTCTGCAGCACAAACTGAAGGAAGCAAGAAAAAGCGCCTACAGAATCGAATGGCGGACAACTTATGAAAACCAGCTTACAGACTGGATGGAAGACAGCCAGAGTCCAGCAGGTTACTACAGATATTCAAACCTTGATACTCCGTATGCAGATGAATACTCAACAGGATTAAAAGCCAAAATATTTGGCACTGACCTCCACCTGAAATACATAAAAAAATACTTTGAGGACGAATTTGCGACAGGCTACGGATACAGGGAAGACGGTAAAAAAATTTATGAATACAACAACTCGGGCAAATCCGAATATGAATGCGTAAGTTTTACAGCTGAAAAATCCAGAGAAAACGATTATGCCGTTATCTTCAATCTTTCATGGCAGGACAGAACTTCATTCATCGAGTCATACAATTCCAGTTCTGATGAAGAAACCGAGTCTGAACTTGTTTATTATGAAGGTGAAGTCATGTTCCGTGATAAAATGCCTGCAGCAGACTATAACCAGCCTTTGACTGCAAACCTCCTTTTGTACAAAAGACTTTTTACAGATCTCCATCTGAGCCTTCTTATTAAATATGTTAAGGACTATAATATAATATCTCCGACAGGAGACTATTATGAAGCGATTGTGGATGAAACAATAAACCCGGTTACTGGCGAACCTTACAAAGATGAAATTCCAATTTATGAAAACAAAAAAAAGGATTCTGTATTCACCTGCGATCTTAAGTCCGAAGTTCCTGTATTTTCCCACCGGCGGTACAAAGCAAACCTTCTTTTTTCTGTTTTGAATATTTTCAACAATACAAACACCCCCTCATCATCAGATACTGTTCCAATAGCAGGAAGGCAGTTTTATGCAGGGATGAAATTTGATTTCTAGCCAGCCGGATTAATAAAAAAGCCTGATTACCGGCCAGCCACTGATAAAGCGAAGGCCGGTTTTATATCTTCTGACCAAGGTAGCCTGAAAGAAAAACATCAAAGCCTGAGGCATCGGCCAGGGCATCAAGCAGAATTATTTCTCTGTCAGGATACTTTTTCCGGTAATTTCTGCATATTTCAGGAATATCCTCGGTTACATGGGAGCCGTTAAAAAGAAAATATGGGAAAATATATATTTTTTCAGCTCCTCCTGCGAATTCTGCTTCCAGAGCTTCCTCGATTCCCGGTGTGCCAAACTGCAGGAAACAGCATACTCCCCTGTCTATTTTATCTTTGAGATTATTTAAAACTTTTTCAAAAAACAAAGATATTTCTTTATTGGAATTATTTCTTCTGCTCCCATGGGCAGCAAATAAAAGTACTTTCATAGTTTTTTCTCCATCTCCCTTTTCAGGGCATCGTATACACAATACTCTTCCATCTTGAATCTTTTTTTACACCCTTCCATGTAAATCAAACATTTTTCTATTATTTTCTCCAGAGCTGCAGTCTTTTTTTCTTTATGGGGTATTCCCTGATCAAGAATTTTTTTTATAGAGTAAATTCTGAACTTGTCAAGAAGAGGCAGCGAGGAAAGCTGGTCAGAGTGCCCCCCTCTTTTTATTACCAGAGGCCTGTCCACCAGATGGAAATCAAAAAACATTGAAGCTCTCAGCCAGAGATCATAATCCTCACAGGCAGTCATTTTTTCATCAAACAGGCCAGTTCTTTCAAAAAACTCCCTTTTCATCATTACTGCAGAAGGGCTTACAAGACAAAGGGAAAGGGAAGGTATGAAAATATCTCCACACGGTTTTTTATGCCTTTTTCTTGGGTTTATTCTTTTATTATTCCTTATCCAGATTTCTTCTGTCTGACACACAACAGCCGATTTATCCGCCTCGAAATATCCGATCTGAGTTTCAAGTTTTTTGGGTTCCCACAAATCATCTGAATCCAGAAAAGCAATAAAATCGCCGTTTGAATTTAAAATTCCAAGATTTCTCGAGGAACTCACACCTCTGTTTTTCTGAAAAAGAACCTTGATATTTTCATGATTGTCTTTATAATTTTTCAGTATCTGTCCTGTTTCATCATCAGAGCCGTCATCCACGACAACAAGCTCTATGTTTCTGTAGGTCTGGTTTATTACAGAATCAAGAGCATCTTTTATGCACCATGCTCTGTTATAAACGGGGATAATTACACTTATCAGACTATTTTGCAGCATTTTGCCTTTTTATCTAAAGTTTGGTGAATAAAAATTTAATTTTGTTTTTATCACTTATTAACTTTTTTAAAAATATTAAACAATTAATAATATCGGAGGTATCATGAGTAAAAGAAAAAACGCTTTTAAAATAATGTCGGCTCTTTTTGCTGCAGCCCTTTTAACATTTGCAGGCTGTTCAGGTGAAAAAGGCGAAGACGGAAAAGCCGAGACAAAGACTTCATTTGTGACAATAGGCACAGGCGGAATCACAGGTGTTTACTATCCTACAGGCGGAGCAATCGCAAAAACAGTAAACAGCAAAAAGGACATTTACGGAATAAGATGCACAGTCGAATCAACAGGCGGTTCGGTTTACAACATAAATGCTGTCCTTGCAGGCGACCTTGAATTTGGAATCGCACAGTCGGACAGACAGTACCAGGCTGTCAAGGGGCTTGCAGAATGGGAACCCAGAGGACCCCAGAAAGATCTGAGAGCTGTTTTTGCAATTCATCCTGAATCGGTAACCCTTGTTGCGGCAGAAGATGCAGGAATCAAAGATATCAAGGATCTCAAAGGTAAGAGAGTAAACATTGGAAATCCCGGTTCAGGCCAGAGACAGAATGCAATTGATGCTCTTACAACAGCCGGACTGGATGTAGAAAAAGACATAATGGCAGAGGGAGTAAAGGCTGCCGAAGCGGCAGGTCTTCTTCAGGATAACAGAATCGATGCTTTTTTCTATACAGTGGGCCATCCAAACGGTTCTGTAAAGGAAGCTTCGTCAGGAAAAAGAGAAGTACGTTTTGCTTCCATAAAATCAATGGAAAAGCTTCTTGAAAAATATCCCTACTATGCAAAATCATTCATTCCTAAAGAATTTTATCCTAATATAAAAAACGAAGAAGATGCTGAAACATTCGGCGTAAAGGCAACTCTTGTCACATCTGCAAAAGTTCCTGAAGACGTTGTTTATGCAATCACAAAAGAAGTTTTTGAAAACATTGAAGAATTCAGAAATCTTCATCCAGCATATAAAGTTCTTACAAAAGAAAATATGCTTGAAGGTCTTTCTGCACCGATCCACAAAGGAGCATTAAGATACTATAAGGAAGCAGGCCTGATGTAATAATCAGCACAAAACGGGGAAAACTTCCCCGTTTTTAAACGCCAAAATCAGATACTTGAATAAAGGTCTTTTTCATTTCTCACACGAATTTTTTCTTTTTTAAAAAGGCTTTTATTCAGGTATTTGTACAATTTTATCTAAATTCATGAATAATGAGGTTTTATGGCTGAAAAAGAACTGAAAATTGAAGGAATCGACCAAATAAAGAAGCTTGCCAGAGCCGAAGAAGGAATGGGAAGGGATCCAAAGGGCTTTGGGAAATATCTGATTTTTTTTCTGGGACTTTCATGGTCTGTTTTCCAGCTTTCAATAGCAAGCTGGCTTATCCTTGATTCAATATTCATCAGAGCTGTTCATCTGGGCTTTGCAATGGCTCTTCTTTTTTTATGTTTCCCAATGTTTTCCAAACCATATTTTAACCTCAAATTTTTATCCAGAACAGATAAAATACCTTTAATCGACTATGTACTTGCAGGACTCGGTGCATTCAGCGCACTCTACATTCTAATAGATTATCAGGGAATTATCCTGAGATACGGTCTTCCAATAAAGCGGGATATTATTATCGGCTTAATTCTTGTAATTATACTTCTTGAAGCTTCAAGAAGAGTGATAGGGCCTGCTCTTTCTGTTGTATCAATAGTCTTTTGTCTTTATGCTTTTTTCGGCCAGTACATGCCCTCTGTCATAGCTTTTAAAGGTGTTTCAATCAACAGGTTCATAGGTCAGATGACCATGTCAAGCGAAGGAATTTACGGAATTCCTCTTGATGTTTCAGCAAACATTGTCTTCCTTTTTGTTCTCCTGGGGGCAATGCTTGATAAGGCAGGTGCCGGCGAATATTTTATTCAGCTTGCATTAAGTCTTCTTGGACGTTACAAAGGCGGGCCTGCTAAGGCTGCAGTTCTTGGAAGCGGGCTTACCGGAACTGTTTCAGGCTCAAGTATTGCAAACATTGTAACAACCGGAACATTTACCATACCCATGATGAAAAAGGTTGGGTATCCTTCGACAAAAGCTGCTGCAATTGAGGTTGCGGCAAGTACCGACGGACAGCTTGCTCCTCCGATTA
Organism: Desulfobacteraceae bacterium; assembly: GCA_050253255.1. Classification (GTDB taxonomy): domain Bacteria; phylum Desulfobacterota; class Desulfobacteria; order Desulfobacterales; family JACKCP01; genus JACKCP01. Next base: position 33,672 of record JBFWJK010000007.1, read on the forward strand.
TGGGTGCGGCTGCATTTATCATTGCAGAATACTGCAACGTTCCCTACCTTGAGGTTGTCAAAGCTGCCGCAATACCTGCCTTTGCATCTTATGCGGCCCTTTTTTACATAACTCACATTGAAGCTTCAAAACTGGGCCTTACAGGAATGAAAAAAAGTGAGCTTCCCCAGTTTGTAAAAACCTTTATTTCCGGGATCCATTTTATTATTCCTCTTGTAATTCTCGTTTATGAGCTTGTGTACATGAGAAGATCACCGGAAGTTGCAGCCTTTCATGCAATCTGGGTAATGGGTGTAATAATGCTCATCCAGCCGGTTGCAGTCGCTGTTAAAAATAAAAAAAAGGCTCTTCCCGCTTTTTATTCAGGAATAATAAATCTTTTGAATGCCCTTTCATCCGGAGCAAGAAACATGGTTTCAGTTGCCCTTGCAACAGCTGCAGCAGGAATCATTGTGGGAGTTGTAGCACTTGGACTGGGAGGACTTATAACCCAGATAATAGAAAGAATCTCCATGGGAAATATTTTTCTCATGCTTGTTATAACGGCTGGAGCAAGTCTCATAATCGGAATGGGGCTTCCAACAACAGCGACATATATTGTAATGGCATCTTTAACTGCTCCTGCAATAGTTACAATAGCGGGCGCACAGAACTTTATGGTACCCCTGATGGCGGCCCATCTTTTCTGCTTCTATTTCGGAATTCTTGCAGACGACACTCCTCCGGTTGGCCTTGCAGCATATGCCGCCTCTGCTATAGCCAAATCGCCGCCTATTCCTACTGGTATTCAGGCTTTTACCTATGACATAAGAACAGCAATTCTGCCGTTTATGTTTATTTTCAATACAGACATCATTCTCCACAATATAAACAGCTGGACAACAGGAATTCTGATTTTTATAATGACCTGTATAGGCAATTTTGCCTTTGCTTCTGCAACCCAGGGATGGCTGATTACCAGAAACAGATGGTACGAAATTCCTCTTCTTTTGGGGGTCACACTGATTCTAATGCGGCCGGAACTTATTTCCTCCTGGATCGGGATTCCTTACGAAAACAGACATTTTGCCTATATTTTCGGTCTATTGCTATTTATGATCATTTATATTCTGCAATACCCCAGAAAGAAAAAATTTGTTTATACAAAAACCGGTTTTTAAACTGCTTTTTACTTACAAGCTTTAACGGAGCATGTGACATGAAAAAAATTATTGCAGCCATTGATTTTAAAGATACTTCACAGGAACTCTGTTTTTTTGCACTTGAATTTGCATCAAAACTCAATGCGGAGATTATATTTGTTACTGTTTTGAACGACTGGGATGTTGCTGCAGTTGGAAAGATAAGTTCCATGGGCTACAATGTTGACGGCGACCACTATTCTGAAGTCATTGAACATGAGTCCATTGAAAAAATAAAGGATATAATAAAAAACTGCGGTTTTCCAGATGTCGAAAAAAAACTTGTCCTTAAATCCGGAAGACCTGCAAAAGAGGTTCTGGCCCTTGCTGTAAAGGAAAATGCAGATGCAGTAATTGTGGGAGAGAAATCCCACAAAGATCTTGAGCACACCTTTGAAATATCGGTTTCCGGCCGGATATATAAAAAATCCCCGATTACGGTAATAAGCTACAGAACAAAACAATATTCAGACAAACTCAAGAAAAAACTTCACATCAATTAGAAGCAAACCTTATTTTATGCAAAGATTGGACAAGGGAGACACCTGATGCCCGCCTCAGAAAAAAAATTCAAGAAAAGCGTTCAGTATTCTATTTCCGGAGTAATAATTTTTTTTACAACTGTTTTTCTTATTTCCTTTGCATCATACCAGGCGTGGAAAAACAAGGAGTCAATGGTAAAAAAACTTAATTCAGAAGCTGAAATAACACTGGAAAGACTCAGCACATCACTTTCAACACCTCTTTACAACCTTGACACAATCCAGGTTAAAAAACTTCTTGTTTCCGAAATGAAAAATCAGAATATCAAATCAATAATAATTACAGAACCCCAGGATCCTCAAAAGATAATAACCGGATATACAAGAAATAAAAACTGGCAGACAGTTCAGCTTTTTTCTGTTGATGAAGCCCAGCCGGCCAAAGACAATATTGTTAAATCGGGGGAACTCTACTATGGAGAAGGATTTTCATCGACTTTCCTTGGAAACATAAGAATTGATTTTTCAAACAGATTTATTGCTTCTGAAATCAAGGAGACCAAACAGCAGATGCTTGCAGGAACTTTCATTCTTGACCTGATACTTATTCTTATTCTTCAGTTCAGCCTTGGAAAAATAGTAATAAAACCGCTCAGAAATACAGTTGGTTCACTTGCAGACATTGTTGAAGGGCAGGGAGATCTCTCAAAAAGAATTGATATCAAAAGACATGATGAACTTGGAGAACTTGCCTTCTGGTTCAATAAATTCATAAATGAACTGGAACAGAAGGCAAAAATTGCTGACAATATTTCAAAAGGAAACCTTAAGGTTGAAGTAAAGGTACTTTCTGAAAACGACACTCTTGGAATTGCAATAGATAAAATGGTAAAAAACTTAAGAGAAAATACTATAAAAATTCAAAATGCCGCACAGCAGATAGCAATGACAAGTGAAGAAGTCAGCGCAACGGCACAAAATGTAGCCAAGGGAGCCTCCGAACAGGCAGAAACGGCTGAAAAACTTTCCGCCTTCATGGAGGAAAGCAAAATTATTGTCCAAAACAATCTTGAATATACAAAAAAAGTTGATTCCACTGTTAAAAAAACTTCAATTGAAGCAGAACAGAGCTCAATAACAATACTTGATGCCGTTGAGGCACTAAAGGAAATTGTTGGAAAAACAACAATAATAAGTGAAATCGCAAGACAGACCAATTTACTTTCTCTAAATGCGGCCATAGAAGCAGCGCGGGCCGGAAAACACGGAGCGGGATTTGCCGTTGTTGCAGATGAAATAAGGCAGCTTGCTGAAAAAAGTCAGAATGCTGCAGATGAAATAAACAAAAAAGCGGCCAAAAGCCTTGAACTTGCGGACAAGACAGGAGAAGTTCTTACAGGCCTGATTCCTAAATTCAATGAAAACACCGAGCTGATGAATGAAATCAAACTTGCTTCTGAAGAACAGGTTTACGGAATAGAAAAAACAGATTACCAATTAAAGCATCTTATGAGCGTAATTGATCAGAACGCCCAGATTTCTGAAGAAATGGCCGCATCCTCAGAAAGCATGGCAAGTCTTGCTGATGAACTTAAAAAAGCTATTGAAGTTTATGATGCTAAAAGCTCAGATCAGGTGAAAAAATCAAAAGAAAGTACAGATGAATAAAAGCCATGATAAACATCACAATACCAGGATTTAAGAAACTCGAGATTGAACACATCATACTTGATTATAACGGAACCATGGCATCAGACGGAGTTCCTGTAACGGGCATAAAACAAAGATTTGAAAAACTTTCTGAATTTGCTCAGATCCATGTAATTACAGCCGACACCCATCAGAGTGTAAAAAACATGCTCAAGGACTATTCCTGCAAAGTATCTGTTATTTCAGGCAGAGACCAGGACCGGCTTAAGCTTGAATATCTTGAAAAAACCGGCAGAAATAAAACCGCTGCAATAGGAAACGGGTTAAATGACAGGCTGATGCTTAAACATTCAGCAATAGGTATCTGTGTATTAGGACAGGAAGGTGCTTTTACACAGACACTTATAAATTCTGATATTATTGTAAACTCACCTAATGATGCACTTGATCTTTTTTTAAAATCAAATAGACTGATAGCCGGACTCAGAAACGAATAACTACAGGAGATAAGATGACGGTTTCAGTAAACCATGAAAAGTGTGTCAGAGATTTTAAATGCATAGACGAATGCCCGGTTAAGATTTTCGGTTTTTCTAAAGAAGAAAAAAAAGTAACCATTATAGAAAACCCTGAAAAAATATGCATAAAATGCGGTCACTGCGCCGCTGTATGCCCCGAAGACGCCATAGCACTCAAAGATTTCACAGACTCTGACTTTATTGAAAAAAATAAAAATGAAATACTTTCCAAGGACAATATTGAATATATCCTCAGAGCCAGAAGATCAATCAGAACTTATAAAAACGAAGCAGTTCCAAAAGAAAAAATAGAAGAGCTCTTAAATCTGGGATTTGCTGCTCCAACAGGCCATAACTCAAGATGCGTTGACTTTAAAGTCGTCCATGACAAGGAAAAAATCAACAGCTTCAGGCAGATGGTCATAGACTGGATGAAGTATATGATCAAAGAACAGCCTGACACAGCAGCACTTCTTGATCTCCAGCACATTGTCGACGGCTTTGAAGCAGGATATGACGGTATTTTCAGAGGAGCACCGCATCTTGTCATAGCACATGCATCCAAATATGCGCCAACCGCAGCCATAGACTGTGCAACTGCAATTTCTTACCTGGAGCTTGGAGCGCAGGGTCTTGGCCTTGGTACATGCTGGGCAGGTTTCTTCAATATAGCAGCATCTTTCTGGCCCCCTCTGAAATCTGAGCTCAATCTTCCTAAAGGCCATAAAAATTACGGAACAATAATGCTTGGTATTCCAAAACATGAATACAGGAAAATAATCAAAAGAAAACCCGGCAATATAAGCTGGATATAACAGTCTTTTTTTCCGGTCAGCCGAAAAACTGGCCGGAAATATTTCTTTTGTATTAATAAACTTAGATTCAAAGACCATAAATAAGCCTCAGCACTTATTAAACAGAACTTTAACCTGAAATCAGCAGCCCTTTTAACCTCAGATTATGTTAATTTAATGCTAAAACCTGCCTGTTTACTCAATTCCAAAGATTTTTTACCTTGAATAGAAAATAAAAACTCCTTATAATCGTTTAAAAATATCAGATAAAGATTTCATTTTTAACCGCTGCTCTGCTCTAATGTTCAATTAATCAATATTTTCAATTATCCATAAAGAAAAAACAGACTGAAATGAATACAGCCAAAGGAGTAATTTAATGAAAATCAGCATAAAGGCAAAACTGCTTGCAGCCTGTATAATTTCAATACTGGCAATTTTAATTCCACTGCAGTTGTATCTGCTGTCAGGAGAATCTTCAGACCTCAGGAAAGCTCTTAACACAACCGGTATAAATGCGTCTTCAAGACTTGCCAAAAATCTGGCGACTCCTCTTTGGGATATGGATGACGGCCAGGTTTATGAAGCAATAGAGTCTGAAATGATGGAAGAGCGTATTTTTGCAGTTGTTGTTTCAGACAAGGCAATGGAAAAAATTACCCATGCCATGAAAAGAAACAAGGAATGGAAAAGTGAAAAAAACCTTGAAAAAATAGAAACAAAAGGCCTTCACAAATACCAGACCGAAATATTAAAAGACGATACATCCCTTGGTTTTGTAAATGTTTTTGTAACAGAAAAATTTATGCAGCAGAAAATTAACTCAAGCCTTACTGAATCTGCCTTTACAATATTGATACTTTGTATTTTTCTCAGCACGGCTGTTTTTCTTTTATCAAAATTTTTAATTTTCTCACCCCTGAAATATTTTCAGAAAAGGCTTATAGATATTGCAAAAGGTGAAGGAGACCTCACAAAAAGGCTGGCTGAAAAACACGATGAAATAGGAGAGCTTGCATACTGGATAAACAGGTTCATCGAATCTCAGCAGTCGCTGATTAAAGAAATTGCCCTGAATGGTGAAGAGGTTCTTTCATCTGCAAGAGAGCTGTCAAATGTTTCAGAAAAGATGAACATGGGAGTAAAGCATATAGCAGACCAGGCAAATTCTGTTGCAGGCGGTTCTGAAGAGATGAATGCCAATATGAATTCTGTTTCGGCATCATCGGAACAGGCAAACCAGAATATCAATATGGTAGCAACCGCAGCCGAACAGCTCGCTTCCACAATAAAGGAAATATCAATAAACAGCAGCAAAGCAAACGAGATCAGTGAAAAAGCTGTTGAGCTCAGCTCATCTTCAGCAAAAAAAGTTGAGGACCTTGGAAAAGAAATTGAAAACATCGGAAAAGTTACAGATGTAATAACCGACATATCAGATCAGACAAATCTTCTTGCCCTTAATGCAACAATTGAAGCTGCAAGAGCAGGAGAAGCAGGCAAGGGTTTTGCCGTTGTTGCAAACGAGATCAAGGAACTTGCAAACCAGACAGCTGAAGCAACAAAGGAAATAAAACACAACATTGAAAAAATACAGTCAAGATCAATAGAGGCGACAAAAGGAATTGAAGAAGTTACTCAGGTAATAAACGAAACAAATGAGCTTGTTTCAGGTATTGCGGCTGCTGTTGAAGAGCAGTCTGCAACAACAGATGAAATTGCAAACAATGTAAGTCAGGCATCCACAGGAATAAGCGAGATAAGCCACAATATAGCAGAAATATCAAGCGTCACATCTGAGATATCCCATGAAATTGCAAATACAAGTTCTGAAATCACCAGCCTTTCACAAAATTCAAATGAGGTTAACACCCATGCGGAAAATCTTACACAGCTTTCAGATAAGCTGAAAAAACTTATATCAAAATTCAAAGTTTAGCATTTATTAATTAACTTGAGCTTTTACAGGAGAGTATAAAATTAAATTCATAAAGGAGTTTCAAAAATGAAAAGAAAACTATTAATCTTGTTTTTTATTGCAGCAGTCTTTTCCACTTCCAGTCTTTTTGCCGCAGAAAAAATAAAGCTTTCATCTCTTGACTGGGAACCATACATCGGCAAAAGTCTTCAAAATGAAGGTTATGTAGCCGAACTTGTAAAAAAAGCCTTTGAAATATCCGGCTATGAAGCAACTATAGAATATCTCCCATGGGCAAGAGCTGTTGAAATGGCCAGGGAAGGAGAATATGACGGATATCTTCCTGAATATTATGCAGATTCACTTCATGAAGATTTTCTAGTATCCAGTCCTTTTCCCGGGGGGCCTCTTGTTTTTTTCAAACTCAAAGGCAAAAGCATTTCCTGGTCAAGACTTGAGGATCTTAAGCCCTACAATATAGGTGTGGTAAGAGGATATGTAAATACAGAAGAATTTGACAATGCACAATATCTGAAAAAAGATCCTGTAAAAGACGATCTTACCAACCTTAAGAAACTGGGAGCAGGAAGAATAGATCTTATGGTGGCTGATAAATTTGTCGGTCTTTATCTTATCCAGAAAGAACTGCCCCAGTATGTAAATAAAATTGAAGCAGTGGAACCTGTTCTTGAGCAAAAGGATCTTTTTCTATGCATTTCTAAAAAAACAGAAAATTCTGACCAGAAAATTAAAGCTTTTAATGAAGGCCTTGAAAAACTTAAAGCAAATGGAATGCTGAATAAAATACTTGAGAAACACGGATTTTAACACTTGAATCACAGACTGTTTTAGTGGTTTTTTACATAAAAACAGTTTTTTACAGTTATTTTTTTCAAAAAAAGCCTGATTTAGACAAAACTCAGGCTTTTTTATTTCAAAAATAAGAAAAACTGTATTAAACTTATAAACCTTTGATGACGAAAGTTATTAATAAAAACTATTAACTGCTGCAGGTAAAAATGTTTACTAATCTTTTTTCAAAATGCCCTAAATGTGGAGAGTCTCTTGACTCTGAATCGACTAAATGCAGTAAATG
>JBFWJK010000008.1:0-39101 GCA_050253255.1 Desulfobacteraceae bacterium
TTCAAGGAAAGCAAAAAAATCAAGTTCTAACATTGATGTGGCAGAGGTTGTAAATGAAACTGTCAGTCTTTTGAGCCGTACCATAAACAAATCAGTATCAATTCAGATAAAAAACAATGCGCAAAAAACAAATATTACGGGCGACAGCTACCTTATTCAGAACTGCCTGATAAATATGGGCATAAATGCCGACCATGCAATGCCGGAGGGAGGCAGCCTCAGTTTTACCATGGAAAATATTTACCTTGACCGCAATTACTGCGCCCTTTCGCCCTTCAACATTGATCCGGGCGAATATCTAAAGCTTTCGGTTGAGGATTCAGGGGAAGGAATCCCTCAGGAAATAATAGACAACATTTTTGAACCTTTTTTTACAACTAAAGAACAGGGAAAAGGAACAGGGCTTGGGCTTTCAGCGGTTTACGGTACTGTTTGCGAACACGGAGGAGCTGTTACAGTATATTCTGAACCCGGTAAGGGAAGCGTTTTTCATATTTATCTTCCTGTTTCTGAAAACCGGAACTATAAAACCAGGCCTTTTTCAGAACCGATCAAAGGTAAAGGAGAAACAATTCTTTTTATTGATGATGAGGAAATAATCAGAAAAGTAGGCAGATACCAGATGGAAACCCTTGGATACAAGGTCATTACTGCTGAAAATGGAAAAGAAGGGATTGATATTTTCAGGGAAAAACAAAATGATATAGATATTGTTGTTCTCGACATGATCATGCCTGTAATGGGCGGACGTGAAGCTCTGTCAAGAATAAGAGAAATAGACTTATCTGTTCCGGTTTTGATTTCTTCAGGATTTTCTAAGGAAAAAGACCTGGAAGAAATGAAAAAAAACAAAATCAGCGGGTTTCTGCAAAAACCTTTTTTAATCAATGATCTCTCGCTGAAACTTTATGAATCCCTGAATTTGACTTTAAAAAAGGATTAACTCTTCAGCGGAATAAAAAGACTCACATAAATCAGAAATTTTTTAATTGATGGCTCAACAAAAGATCATTGATTTGAGCCAATCACTGACTATAAACATAATGATAAATTGAAACCGGAGCAGCCATGATTTTACTCAGCAACGAGATTCTGACCATTTTATTTGCAGCATCATTTATGTTTGCATTAACAGGACTGATTTTTCGCCTTATGTCAAATAAAGCCCCATCATCAAAAGACTATACTCAAAGCGATCCTGATTTTCATTCCAGCGGCCAGGATAAAATCCATATTCTTGACTTTGCCCGGTTTTTCAGGGGAGAGCTTGCAGCTCAAGACATCGCTGCACTTATAGTTTCATGGGCAGAAAACGGATATATATTAATTAAAAGCCGCGAAATAAACAAAGGAAATACTGAAATTTCTGCTGCAAAACTTAAAAACCTTCCGGAAGACACAAGGCCTTTTGAAAAGGCAATATTTTCTGAAATTTTTCAAAATCCTGATCAAAAAACTATCAGCCCGATAAAATTCGACAATCCATTGCTGAGTGAAAAAGCTCAAAAAATTCAGGAAAGCACAAAATGGGTTAAGTTCAATATTCATAATTCTGAATTTAACAAAAGCTTTTCAAAACTTTTTGAAGACATTAAAAAAATTCAGGAAAAATCAATGCAGGACACCTCCCGGGCAACCTGCAGAAAATTCACTTTTCTTGAATTTTTCATAACCGGCGCTTCTCTTATAATGCTTTGCTCGGCAGGGCTTTTTTTCATGGACTCATCAAAAAATGATCCTATGGAGTCTTATGTAATGGGTGGACTTGGAATTCTTTGCGCAGTTTTTCTGTTTGCAGGGCTTTATTCTTCAGGTAAAAAATGGAGTTTTAAAACTCTTCTTGCTGCCGCTGGAATATCATATCTTATATTTCTGGCCGGGACTGCATATCAGACCAGCTATCTTGAAACAGGAAACCTTTTTATTGAAAATTCGCACAAATATGCTGGATTTATTTTCGGATCAATCCTTGCTTTTTTAGCTCCGAAAGCAAAATCTCTTACGCCGTTTGGTAAAAAAATAAAACAAAGTCTCAAGTCACAAAAAAATGATCTTTGCCAAAACATCCCGGACAGTGATACTTTTTTCAGATTCCTCCCGAGTCTTATAATATTTGACTGCGTTGAAAAAGCAGGAAAAAATATTTCGCTTACTAAACCAGACTGGTATCAGGGACGAGAAAATATGACAGAATTTGATTTTGAAATTTTTACAGAGGATATAAAATCTCTTGGATCTGCCTTGAGAAACCTTGCTTTAAAAAAGCAGCACTAAGGCTGCCAGGATTTAATTAGCTGCTGAACGAAAACGGCCTTTTTTGTACATTCTTAAGTCAGATTCAAAATTTAATCCTCAAAATACTACATGTATCCTGAAGGTTAAATTTTTCATCTTCCTTGAACTGAACAAAAAATTCTCGTTTTCGGCCAATCACTAATTATAAAGACCTGAATATTAAAATTTAAAACAAAAGAGAATCAAGCTATGAAAAAATCAACTGAAAAATCCGGTTCAAAATATATCAAGGTCTTAAACCTGATAAAAAAAAATATGGCCGGGATGCTGGTTATTGCTGCAGTGAGTCTGACTTTCAGACCTTTACATGCTGAGCCTCAATTGCCTTATGTCACAGATTCAAAAGACGGTACTCCAATTTCATATGAAATCATTGGCACCGGTGATCCCTGCCTTGTGTTTGTTCATGGATGGAGCTGTGACTCCCGTTACTGGCGCGCTCAGACATCTCATTTTTCAAAAAAGCATCGGGTTGTAACACTTGATCTTGCAGGCCACGGACACTCAGGCACAACCCGGTCCAAATACACAATGCTCTCTTTTGGGGAAGACGTGAAAGCTGCTGCCGACGCATCAGGAAGCACCAGCATCATTTTAATAGGACATTCAATGGGCGGTTCCGTAATTGCTGAAGCAGCAAGGCTGATGCCGCAAAAAGTTATCGGACTCATTGGGGTAGATACACTTGAAAACATAGAGTATCCGCTCACTCAAAAAGAATTTGAACAGATGACAGCACCTTTCAAAAAAGATTTCAGAAATGCGGCCCGCCAGTTTGTAAGTCAAATGATTCTTCCTTCAACCGATTCAAAAATAAGAGACTGGATCCTTTCAGACATGTCGGCTGCTCCGCCTTCTGCTGCCCTGAGTGCCATGACCGAAATGATGTCGCAGTACATTACAGGCAGCCTTGCAGAAATTTTTGATGAAATACATGTACCTGTTGTTACTGTCAACGGTGATCTCTGGCCAGTCAACTTCGAAGCAAACAGGCGTCACATGTCTTCATTTGATGCAATTGTCATCAAAAATGCAGACCATTTTTTAATGATAAACCGTCCGCATGAATTCAATAAAGCTCTTGAAGAAGCCGTAGAAATGATTCTTAAGAAAAAAAATCGTTCACAGATACCCTGAAAGCTTAAAAATGATAAAACCAGACTTAAAACATATCTTAATATTAATTACATTTATTTTTGCTCCCTTTATTTCCCGGGCCGAAACAAATCCTGTTGAATCAAAAATCAGAGAAATTGAAAAAAGATACAATTGCCGCGCAGGAGCAGCTGTTCTAAACACTCAGACAGAAACCTTATGGAGCTTCAACGGCTCCTTGAGGTTTCCAATGATGAGCACATTCAAAACCCTTGCATGTGCAAACCTCCTTTACAATGCTGATTCCGGGAAAAAAGCCTTAAATTCCAAAGTAACCATAGAAAAAAACTCTATTGTGGAATGGTCTCCTGTAACTGAAAAAAAAGCAGGCATGGAATTTACCCTGGAGGAGGCCTGCTCTGCTGCAATGATTATGAGCGATAACACTGCAGCAAATATTGTTCTTGAAAACACAGGCGGGCCACAAGCTCTCACTTTTTTTATGCGTTCCATTGGAGATCAGTATACACGACTTGACAGAACTGAACCTGAACTAAATGAAGCGGCACAGGGGGACATAAGAGATACAACAACACCGGAACAGATGGTTAAAACCCTTAACATGCTGCTTTTCGGCAATATTCTTTCAGATGAGTCAAAAAATAAACTCAAAGACTGGATGATAAAAAACAAAGTTGCAGACAGTCTTCTCCGATCAGTTCTTCCTCCAGGATGGAACATAGCAGACCGCTCCGGGTCTGGAGGAAACGGTTCAAGGGGAATAACTGCCGTTGTCTGGTCTGACAGCCGCCCTCCTCTTATAATAAGCATATATATGACACAAAGTAATGCATCGTTTAATGAGCGTAATAAAGCTGTTGCAGAAATTGGAAATGAAATTTTCAGTTTTTATCTGCACTGACAACAATACTGCAAATTTATTATTTGACTTTTTTCAACATAAGCTATCTATTTAATCTGTTAATATTTAACCCAGCAGAACAATTCAAAACCCGAAATAATTAACTAAAATATCTTTTTATTAATTTTAATAAACGGAGGCGTTGATGAAAAAACCAGCCTGGCATGATGCAATTATGCTGCCTGTGTTTATTCCGGCAGTGGTTGTTATTTTTTTTATAGTACTTGGAACCATAAGCAGTCCTCAACTCGCAGGAAAACTCTTTGCATCGACACTGGCGTTCATAACTAAAAATTTCGGCTGGTTCTACATGCTTTCAGTTGCAATTTTCCTTGTTTTTTTTGTACTCGTTGCAGTATCACGCTGGGGCAACATAAAACTCGGGCCTGATCATGCAGAACCTCAATACAGTTTCCCGGCATGGTTTGCCATGCTTTTTTCAGCAGGCTACGGAATTGCTCTTTTATTTTTTGGTGTTGCCGAACCTGTTCTTCATTATGCATCCCCTCCCCAGGGTGCGCCGGCAACTGTAAACGCTGCAAAACAGGCCATACAGATTGCTTTTTTTCACTGGGGTTTTCATATATGGGCAATTTACGGCCTGGTAGGACTTGTTCTGGCATATTTTGCATTCAGACACGGGCTGCCGCTTTCCATGCGTTCAGCTCTCTATCCACTTGTTGGAGACAGAATCCACGGTAAAATCGGACATGCTGTTGATGTTTTCGCCATACTTGGAACTCTTTTCGGAGTTGCAACCACTCTCGGCCTTTCAGTGGCACAGATTAATGCAGGAATAAACTATATCTGGCCCCAGATTCCGGTTGCCATATGGGTACAGATCACTGCAATTGCAATAATTACCGCGATGGCTCTCGGGTCAGTTCTTGCCGGTATGGACAAGGGAGTCAAGCGGCTGTCTATTTTGAACATGGTTCTTGCAATCACTCTCATGCTCTTTGTTTTCATTGTAGGGCCCACTCTTTTTATTCTTGAAACTTTTCTGCAGAACACAGGAAGTTATCTTAATAATATCATTGAGCGTACATTCAATCTTCAGGCTTATGTCAGAAGCGACTGGATCGGGAACTGGACTTTGTTTATTTTCGGATGGACAATTGCCTGGGCTCCTTTTGTAGGTCTTTTTATTGCAAAAATAAGCAGGGGACGCACAATCCGTCAGTTTGTTTTCGGTGTTATGTTTGTGCCGTCTCTTTTTACTTTTCTATGGTTTTCCATTTTCGGTGATACAGCACTTCATCTCATAATGGTTGAAGGTTATACAAGCCTTATTGACCATGTTCAGTCAGATCATGCTCTGGCACTGTTCAAACTTTATGAAAGACTTCCTTTTTCATCTCTGATTTCTCTTGTTACTGTATTTCTTATTATAACATTTTTTGTCACATCTTCTGACTCAGGCTCTCTTGTAATTGATTCTCTTTCTGCGGGGGGACGTGACGATTCTCCTGTGTGGCACCGTTCTTTCTGGGCAATAACAGAAGGTGTGGTAGCTTCAACTCTGCTGCTGGCCGGAGGACTGAAGGCTCTTCAGACAATGGCTGTAGCAACAGCCCTTCCCTTTGCTGTTATAATGCTTATTGCAGCTTTGGGCATGTGGCGTGCCCTTGTTATTGAAGGACACACAGAAGTAAGCCTTCAAAGCCATATGATGCGCAGAGCAAAACAAAATGCCGATACCAAAGGAAGCTGGAAAAAAAGACTTGCAAGAATGGTTCATTTTCCCGGTCGTGAAGAAGTAATAAATTTTATTACCGGAGATGTATTGAACAGCATGAAGCATGTCGAAAAAGAACTCAATGGAAGGGGATGGGACGCAAAGGTAACCTATGATGAAGAAAACTTACGTGTTTATCTTCAGGTTTTAAGAAATGACCAGGTTGATTTTCTTTATGACATAAGACTTTGTGAATATCTTATGCCTGAATTTGCTTACCCTGAACTTCCGCCCGACGATTCCAAGCTGAAACATTATTATCGTGCGGAAGTGTTTCTCCGCCGCGGAGGCCAGTCCTATGATATTTACGGGTACGACAGTACTCAGATTATTGACGATATTTTAAATCAGTTTGAAAAATATCTTCATTTTCTTCATGTTTCACCAGGAGTGCTTCCATGGAATATGGAAGAACATGATGAAATGCTTCAGGGCGAGGGAGAATCATCTCAGGAATAACCAAAGACTTCCCTTTTCTTTCCGGTATTTTTAGTCCGGCTGGAAAAGGGATTTATTTTGATCTCATGTAACTTCAAAAAATGAAATTATCGCTTTTAAAACAATCACCAGAAAAAGTACTGAAACTGACCATGCTTCAAAAATTATATTTAACTGCCTCATTTGCTTTTTTGACTGCAATTGCAGTATATTCATATCTTACTAAAATTCCATTCATTGTGACGGTATTTTACTTTGTAATGAGTATTTTAACTTTTACGGCCTATGCCTTTGATAAGTCTGCTGCAAAACATGGAAAACAAAGAATAAGGGAAAGAACTCTTCATCTTCTGGCTCTTTTCTGCGGATGGCCCGGTGCAGCAGCTGCACAGCAGATATTCCGGCATAAAACATTGAAAAAATCGTTTCGCTTTGTTTTCTTTCTCACTGTTTTTTTAAACTCTTCAGCTCTTTTATTTTTCAGTGTTCCAGGCAGTTTTAAAACATCTGCTGATTTTATGGAAAAATATTTAAAAATATTTCTGAATTCGATTTAAACTTCAAAGGCTTTTTAATGACCAAAATATTAGTAAGTTCTTGTCTGTTGGGGCACAAAGTCAGGTACAACGGAAGCAGCCTGGCTGTGGAAGAAAAAGACTTTAAAAAACTTGTTTCCTTAAATGAAATAATAATTTTCTGCCCTGAAATTTCTGCAGGCCTTCCAACTCCGAGACCATCGGTTGAGATAACAAACGGTGAAGGATCAGATGTTCTTGAAGGGTCTGCGAGAGCCCTGTGCTTTAATGGCAGGGATCTTACCCGGGAGTTTATCCTGGGAGCTCAAAACGCTTTAAGACTTTGCATAAAGGAAGCTGTTCAGTTTGCAGTTCTTACAGAATCAAGCCCTTCCTGCGGAAGCAGCCTTATATATGACGGAAGCTTTACCGGAGTAAAAAAAACCGGAATGGGAATCACGGCGGCATTGCTTGAAATGAATGGAATAAAAGTTTTCAGCCAGTATAACAGCTCTGAACTATTGAAGTGTCTGGGTCAAAAATAAAAAGCCCTTGAAAATTTCAGGGCTTTTTATTTAAAAGAATTTTATTTTTTCAAAACAATCATTTTTTCACAAGGACTGGAAAATCAGGAATTGAGTCTGGAACTATTGTTGTAGGCTTTTGTTTTCCCTTTGTAAGCTCCTTGACCCTGAATGTAACATAGAAATCAAGTTCCTTTATTGTAATCAACCCGTCCTTGTCATAATCGGCATAACCTGACTTAAGACCGTCATTAAGAGCCTTGGTGAATGCTCCATGTCCCCATTCCTTATTTTCATAAGCATATGAACCACCGGTAGTTGCAGTCATTATAACCTGCCCGGCTCCTGCAGACATCATTTCCTTTAGAGCGCCTGTTATATCGGCACTTCTTCTCTTACCTCCGGTTATGTTCCCTGAATGACATGAATCAGCCATGAGAATTACTTTTGAGGGAAGATTTTTCACAAGATTGTCAAACCTGGTCCATTCAACCGAGGTTCCGCTGAAAAATTCTCTGTCAGCATCGTGAGGAAGGAAATAATATCCTGAGAAATCATCATTTATGCCATGTCCTGCAATAAAAATAATTACAACGTCTTTTTGGGTAGCTTCCCTGGCAAGCCAGTTGATGCCTTTTAAGATATTAATCCTGGTAGCTTCGCTGTCTTTAAGAACCTTTACCTTGACATCACTGTAAATTCCGCCTTTCTGACTCTGAAAAATTTCAGCAATGGAAACGGCATCAACAGCTGCATAGTCAAGATTGAAACTTTTATCCATATAACTGGAAACTCCGATGGAAAGAACATAAAGACCTGGCTTGAAGATATCTGTCTTTGCCGCACTCGTCAAAACTGCGTTTACATAGACGGGGTTGCTCTTTGCAAAGCTGTTTTCGGCATCAATTTTTATTATGTTTTTTTCCTGTTCAAGGGTTATTTCCTTGCTGATCCTTATCAGCCCGTAGTCGCTGTTTTTTCTTTTCAGGGCTCTTTCATTCATTTCACGGCCGTTAAGAAGAATGGAAATATTTTTTATTTCATTTTCCGAATTCGGATCAACATAAAAATCTATTGTAATTTTTTCATTGTCAGTGATTATATCTTTTTCAGAATTCAGAATTATTTTTGGAGGCAGAATGTTTTCTGACTTTGCCACTACAATTTTCTTTGCTTTCTCAGCGGCTTCAATCCCTTCTTTCTCATCCCTGTACTGTGCTATTTTTTCTATGAGATCCGGTCTGAAATATGTTTTGTAAAATCTTTTTGAAGGATAGAATTCTCCTTCTTTATAAGAGCCGTTGTTTACATGGAATCCAACATATTCATCGCCGTTCATGCTTGAATTATAGTATCCTGAACTGCTCCATGCCACCCATTCATTATCGTCTGAAACAAAAATGCTCAAATACGGATAGACCGTTTTCGGAGTATCAAGAGTTTCGTCAATCCCCTCAAGACTCCACAATTTTATGAGATTATCCTCTCCTCCGCTTACCAGAACATCTTTTTGGGTTGCTATTGTCCACAGTTCTCCGGTATGACCTACAAAATCGGCCAGCTTGCGTCCGTCTTTTGAATAGGCGGTAAGAAATCCCGAAGCACCTCCTGAGATCACAACCCCCTTGTCAGTAAAACCAAAAGAAGCATGCCTGAATCCGTCATATGATTTTTTTTCTATTGAGGCTATTATTTTCAGATCTTTTCTTATTTCAAGTACAGCGTCTGACCTTGGGTTCTGCTTACCCTTTGAATATGAGAGATCAAAATTTTTATAAGAGCGCTTTATTCTTTCAAAGCCTTCAAATGAAGCCGGTTCTGAAACTGAGAACGTATCAAGATCGAAAACTTTTTTAAAGGAGCTTGGATTAAAATGCCAGTCGCCTGATGCATCAAATGAGTTGCCGAAAGCAATTTTGCTGCCGTTTATTCCCACGCTCCAGACAACACTACCTTTTCCTTCAAAAGATTTCAAAAGTTCTCCTGTCAGAATATTCCAGATGCACAGTTCGTTTTTGCTCCCCCCGCCTGTCACTGCAGTGTAGTTGTTTATAAAATTCAATGCAAAAACAACATTTGAATGTTTTTTAAGGGTTGAAATATTTTTAAATGAAAGCCTTGAATCGTAGATATGACAGTCTCTTGGATGATGAACCGCCCCAACAAGAAGATATCTGCCGTCCGGAGAAAAATCAAGACCCTGAGGTTCTGAACTCCGGACTATTTCATGAACAGGCTCAAGACTGTGGTTGAAAATGCTTACAGTATTGCTGTACTTGCCGCATACAGCTATATACCTGTCCGAGACTGCAAGAGAGTTGAGATCCCTGTCCAGATTGTATTCTTCAGTAAATCTGTTTTTATTGAAATCAAATACTGTCACCCTACCCTCATATTCGGCAGTAACAATAAAAAGTCCTTTTTCTGTTTTTATAAAACTAGTTTTTGTAACAGGAGATCTGAAATCATTTAGAGTCTGGTGGAGATAAAAACCATTACTCCCTTTTTTCCAGATTTTGACGGTTTTATCATAAGACCCTGAAATAAGGTACTCCCCTGATTCATCAAAACACAGATCATTTATTATACTTGTATGGGATTCAAGATTCTGGAGCAGTTTGCCGATTTTAAAATCATATATTCTTATTCTTCCATAACCTTTGTCACCGTCAAAAGACAAAAAACCGCCTGCAGCAAGATATTTATCATCTGAAGAGAGTGCGGCAGCATATATCTTTCCTTCGGAGCCATCCCCTACCTGGCCGAGAATTTTTCTTTCTTCTTTTCCTGTTTCAATGTTCCATACACGTATTGTTTTGTCGTCAGATGCGGAAACAAGGTATTTTTTGTCAGAAGTTACAAGAACATCTCTGACAAGACCCTTATGCCCTTTGGTATCGACTCTTAAAATTGTGTTCACTTCCGCTTTAATATCTAAGGGAACTATGATCAGGGCCAGAATGACAAGTAAAATTTTTTTCATTTTGTTAAATCTTTCTTATTTTTTTTAATCCTTCTCTTTGGCGGATTGATTCGATGCCATACCTGAAAAAAAGTTAAAAAACATTTTTTAAAAACCTTCTTTCTGTAATATAAAATTAAATGCTGATTTAATAAACCATATAAATATTTTTTATCCGAGAAATCAGAAATTCAATAAATCATTTTTTTAAAATTTAGGAGAAATAAATGCCTGATTACAAAAAACTGTTAAAAATCTTAACAATACTTCTCATTTTATTCTTTATCTACAGTCCTTTGCTTCAGGCATCTGAAATAACAGGCACAGGATTTGGCAATAATTTATCACTTGCCAAAAAAAATGCCCTTGCAGATCTTTCCCAGCAGATTCTTGTACAGGTGGATTCAAGTGTCACTATTCATAAAAGAAAAACCGACTCTTCTGTGTCAAGCAATGTAGTACAATCACTGGAAACAAGATCTTCTCTTCCGCTCATAGGAGTTGTTTTTATTGAACAGCCTCCGGAAAACGGCAATTTCAAAGTTTATGCAAAATTTGGCGGACAAATGGCACAAACTTATAAAAATGCAATGAACAGTACAAACAATCTGATACTCAGGCACTTTGAAGAATCAAAATCAGGTTCCACAAAAGAAAGAATTAAATCCCTTGAAACTGTATTGACTCTTATGGATTCACTTGCAGGATACAAAGCTGTCGGGTTGTGGCTTGGACTGGATAATATGCCGGAACTTAACTTTACAAAAGAATCAGTTGAGAATGAACTTTTCAGACTAACCAGGAAAGTAGATACAATTGAATCTGCCGCAGAAATAATTTCCAAAAAAATTATAACCTCTGACAGTCTGAAAAATAAAAAAATATTTGCCTATCCTCCTGTTCCTTTTTCCTCAGATGAAATCACACCTTTTTCAAAAGCTTTTTTTACAAGACTTTCCGGATTTATGCCGATTGCAGGCTCTCCTGACATATCTGATGCTGTGGCCACAGGAACATATTCAATAACTCCGGATGGAATTGACCTGACCTATAATGCAATAGACAAGAGCGGCAATATTCTTGAGTCCGGGTTTGTCAAAATTCTTCCCCAGGCATACAAAAACTATTCTCCCGAACCGACTCTCAGGGATTTTGCTTCTCTTGTGGAAAACGGAATTATTGTTTCAGACAGATTCAACATTGACATGACAACTTCAAAAGGTAAGAAATACCTTCTTTTCAAGGAAGGTGAAACAGTAAACCTTTTTGCAAGAATGAACCAGCCAGGATACTTTTATATTCTAGCTCACAACCTCAAAGAAAATAAGTATTCCTATCTCATAGATTTCTACGACAGCCCGGGGAATGAAAAATTTATATTCAATGTTTCTCCTGAAATGGTGAATAAATGGATAAACATAGGAGAATTTGAAGTTGTGCCTCCCTTTGGAACAGAAAAAATTGAAATCTTTGGAAGTACAAAATATCCTGTTGATGCAATACCTCACACACAGCTTGACAAAAAAACAGGCCTTTACAAGCTGAATGAATCTCCTGAAGAAGCTGTAATAAAAACAAGGGGGCTGATAAGAAAAAACAGAATTGAAAAAAAAGCAGAAACATCAGAAGCTTTTATTACAATCACAACATCAGCCAGATAATTAATTAATGAAGCGGCTTAAGACTTAAAGCCGCTTCCGAAAATATCAGCCTCGATAAAACCTCTTACAGAATTCACAAGAAATACTTTGTCACAATTAAAAAGGTCCTCAAAATAAACAGTTTTTTCCCTTACTTTTTTCTTATCAACAAGAAACTGTCTCATTGTTCCGGGAAGGAGCCCTGAAGAAAGAAATGGAGTGTATAGTATTCCCTTTTTTTCAATAACAACGTTTGCAAAGCATGATTCAGTCACTTCATTTCTTTCGTTAATTAAAATAACGTCATTACATCCGGGAAATTTTGAAAGAACCTCATCATAAACTTTTCTGTTTGTGGTCTTGTGATAAAAAAATCTGTTTTGAGAACTTAAATCAAGTTTTTCAACTCCTGTCCTCCATTTATATTTTGTTTCAAGGGGATTTTCATCAAGAACAGATGTTTCAAATGAAAAGCCGCTGTTTCTGCTCAGAAGAAGTCTTAACCTGATAAAATTTGCGGAGCTGAAATCTTTAAAAAACAGATCAAGCTTTTTTCTCTCAAAATCAAATGAAAAATACTTTGCTGAATTTTCTATTCTTTTCAGATGATAATCCAAAAGAAAAAAACCTTTCCCGGGCATATAAAGCATTGTTTCAAGAAGCTTGAAATCAGGCTCAGGATCTGTAACAACAAGTGATTTGCTTATGCATTCATTAAATTCCAGTTCAGGCTCTGAATCCCACACAATCCCGCCTCCTGTTCCAAAATAACCAAGATTTTTTTTCTTGTCGATGTAAAGAGTCCGTATGGCCACATTGAAAAGGGCTTTTCTTCCAGGTTCAATATAGCCTATTACACCGGTATATACTCCTCTTTCCGAAATTTCAGTCTGTTCAATTATTCCATTGCCTTCATTTTCGGAGCACCTGTTATTGACGCACAGGGGAAAAGAGCGGCAAATATTTCCGCAACAGATGATTCAGTCCTGCATTTTACAGTTGAAGTCATCTGAAAAACTCTTGAATATTTTTCTATTTCAAAAATTTTTTCGGCCTTTACACCTGTTCTGTCACAGATTTTCGAACAGTCATTTCTCATCATATCAAGGATCATTACATTTTCCGCCTGATCCTTTTCAGAACCGGAAAGAATTTTTCTGTTTATTTCGTCTTCCCTGAGATTTAATCCTCTTTTAATTGTCCCTTTCATAGGCTTTGAAGTAATTATATCGTTTTCCAGTAAAAAAAACAGTTCGGGTGAAGAGCTGAGAACTGAAAATTCATCTGTTTCAATAAAAGCCGAATAAGGACTGTCAAGTGATGCAAAATATGAACTGAATATATCTAATGGAGATTCAGAGATCTCTGAATTCATTAAAAAAGTGAAGTTGAGCTGATAAATATCACCGTTTTTTATCTTATTTTTTATAAATTCAATTTTTTCTTCATACTCTTCATAAGTAAGAGGAATTTTCCAGCCGGGATTCCATTCAGTCCTTTTATCCTCAAAAAACTCTGAAACATTAATAATATCTCTTTTTCTGTAGATACCAAACCACAGGCTCTCTGAAATCTGATTTTTCCGGACTTTAAACTTGGGGTCAAAAGATCCTGCCCCTTCATAACTTACAAAGCCTGCCGCATAAAAACCTTCACAAGTTTTCTCTTCAATATACAAAAGTTTTTCATAAATATTTTCATCACGGCATCTCACAATCTCTGCAGGATCATGAAAAAGATAAAATAAATTTTTGTCCTTTTTGAACAGTACACAGTTTTTTTCGATATTCATTTTTTACCCGCTTTATTTTTTTCTTGACTGATAATATCTTCAAGTGTATTAGTCAATCTAAAACTAATTAGACTCTTCTAACTTTATAAGGAATACTAATGCAAGCTGACAAGATTTTAGAAAAAAGTCTTCTTTACAATGAATTTCTTCTGTCATGCAACGGCTGTCCGTGCCTGCCAGATTATTCAAAACTTCTCCATGATTTTGCCACTTCACTTGGAAAAGCTCTGGATGCAAGAGATAATTCCACAAAAGAGCATTCCTGTGAAGTTGCTGATATTTCATCAATAATCGGAAAATCAATAGGACTGAGAAAGGAACAGCTCGAAGTAATACATCTTGCGGGTCATCTCCACGATATCGGCAAGATCGGAATCCCGGATCACATACTTTTCAAAGAAGACAAGCTTACCAGTGAAGAATGGGAATGCATAAAAAACCATCCTGTTGTGGGTGCCGGAATTGTTTCTTCAATCGAGGGTTTTACAGAAAAAAATTCGATTAAAGACATAATAATGCATCACCATGAAAGATATGACGGCAAAGGTTATCCTAATGGATTAAAAGGAAATCAGATCCCCCTTGGAGCAAGAATAATTGCAGTTGCAGATTCAATATCAGCAATGATGCAGAACAGGCCCTACAGAAGAAAAATGGATTATTACAATACAGTAAACGAAGTGTTCAGGAATTCTGGATCACAGTTTGACCCTTTAATTGTAAATGCTTTCAGCAAAAATATGGAAATAATAGAAAACTATCTGGAAAGGAAAAGACAATGAACCTCAGTGATTATACTCCTTCCGGCAAGAGAAAAAAGCTCCATGAAATAAAAGGACACTATCATTGCTCCATAGTAGGAACATGCCTGACTCTCAAGGAACTGGAAAAAATTCAGAGAAAGTCAAAGGTTATTATTCCTGCAGGCTCAACCGAACATGAAGTACACGGAATTTTTGTCTATCTTGCCGGACAGGACGAACTGCCGGCAAAACTTATGACAAAACTCATGGATAAAAAATTTGAAAAAGACATAAGAGAGTTTTCAAAAATCAGAGAAGATTCAATTTTAAGGAAAAAATGGAGCACTGAGCTTGAAAACGGCAACATTCCCGGACCTTACTGGGCACTGATGAGCCACCCGTTTGCATCTTCCAAAACACTTTCCGATGCCTTTGGTGAAGTTCATATGCTGTCTCATCTGATAGGAAGAAGTACAAGAGCCGACATAAAGAGAGTCAAAAGGGTTGAAGAAGAAAATGACAAGCTGAGCCAGAAAATTAAAACCCTTAAAAAAGCCTACAGCGAAAAATTTTCTGAACTCACCCGAAAATATGAAAAGGAAAAAAACAAGACAAACCAGCTTTTTTCATATCTCGATGATGCTGAAAAAGAACTTTCACAGCTGAAGGCAAAAGAAAAATCAGATAACAGCTCAGTATTTGAACAAAACACTTCCGAACTTGAAAGCAGTATTGAATTTTTGAAAAATGAAAACCAGACATTATGCAGAAAAATCAAAGAGCTGGAAAAAGAGATTGAAGCAAAAAAATTTTTCACCGGTTTTTTTGAACCGGCAAACCAGGATATTTCCCGGCAGATAAAATGTTCGGGATGCAGCTCCGGCAACTGCCCCGGCCCCCATCTCTGCGGAAAAAAAATACTTTATGTGGGCGGAAGAAAAAACACTCTCCCAAGGTATAAGGAAATTGTCGAGGAATACGGAGGTGAATTCATTTATCATGACGGTGGAGTCGAATCATCAAAAAAAAGCATAGACAGCGCAGTGTCTTCAGCTGACATGGTTTTCTGTCCTGTTGACTGCACAAGTCATGATGCTTGTCTGAGGCTTAAAAAAATCTGCAAAAAGACTGAAAAATCATTTATTCCCCTCAAATCTTCAGGGGCTTCGTCATTTGACAGATACATCAAAAATATTCAGCGCAATTAAATAAAGATAAAGGTTTAAGTCCCCATACTCCCTCTAAATGAATCTGGCGCCTGTCTTTTTGTGACAGGCACCAGGTTTCATTTTACAAAACCAAACACTTTTGGAAGATACAGCACCATGTCAGGCATGTATGTAATAAGAAGAAGCACAAAAATCTGAATAACAAGAAAAGGAAAAACTGATTTTGAAATTTTTATTATTCCTCGCCCGGCTATTGTATCAGTTATGAAAAGAGAAACGCCCATGGGAGGGGTACAATACCCTATGGCAAGATTTACGGTCATTATCAGACCGAAATGAAGAGGATCTATATCAAAGCTGTAAAGCATTGGAACAATTACAGGGCCGATAATTAAAACTGCAGAAATAATATCCATGAACATTCCCACCACCAGAAGAAAAATATTCATGACAAGAAGAAAACTTATTGATGAATCTATGCTTCCCATTACAAAATCTGTAAGCCTGCCGGGTATATTTTCCAGGGTAATGAATCTCCCGAAACAGGTTGCTCCTGCAACTATCATTAGAAGGGTTGCAGAAGTAACAGCAGAATTAATTGTTACATTGTATACATCTTTTAGCTTCATTGTCCTGTGAATGAATATTTCAACAATAAAGGCATAAACACAGGCAACAACAGCAGCTTCATTTGCAGTAAAAACTCCTGAAAAAATTCCTCCGAAAATTAAAACAGGAAGCATTATTGCAAAAAAACCGTTTTTAAAGGCTTTAATTACAGACTTTAAATCAGGAGGAGGATTTCTTGTAATGTTTTTATCATTTCTGAAATAAAATACAGTGTATGCACAAAATAAAACCACAATAAGAAAACCTGGAACAAACCCTGACAAAAAAAGCCCCTCTAGGGATACATTTGTTATCATTGAATATAAAATCATCCCTATGCTTGGTGGAATTATTACTCCAAGATTCGGGGCTGAGGCCATGAGCCCGGTTGTATATGAATCCGGATACCCGTGTTCCCTGAGTGCGGGAATCATGAAGCCTCCGATTGCAACAACTGTTGCAACGGTAGATCCTGAAATAGCCCCAAACATTGCACAGGCAAGGATTCCTGCCATTCCAAGCCCTCCCGGCAGAAAGCTGACCATTACATTTGCAATATCAATAAGCTTTTTTACAATTGATCCCTTAGTCATTATGTTGCCGCACAGAATAAAAAACAAGACAACAACAAGTGCAAAATTATCAAGACTTTTAAGAAGAGTCTGAAAAGTTATCATAAGAGGCATTTCAGTAAAAAGCGCAAAACCGATCATTGCCGTGAAAAAAAGAGACATAAATACAGGGATGTAAGATGCAAGGCATCCTATTAGAATAAGAAAAATAATTATATCAGACATATGAAGCATAAAATAAATCTCCGAAACAAAAAATAAAAGGAAAGCAGCATCTCATCAATCCGGGGGGGAGGAGGGAAAAATCAGTGCTGCTTTCCAGTTATGACCAGACCATGAAAAATCTGTAAAATCTTCCTGCTGCTCTTGCAATCATGAGAAAGCCTGTGAGAGGAAGAACTCCGTAAATAAAAGACATTGGAATTTTTAAAATAATTGTGCTCTGGTTTGTCAGAGCCATCAGTTTTATTATATCAATTCCAAACTTTATTAAAAAAACACCCATAATCATTGTTGCAGCAAGTGACAAAAATTCAAAAAACTTTTCTGATTTCGGGAAAAACTGGATTACGGCATCTATTTTAACCTGCTGGCTTTTTTTGACTGCAACAGATGCTCCGATAAAAGTGGTATAAATTATTACAAGCCTTACAAGCTCTTCAGACCATGCAAGAGTGTATGAATATCCGTACCTTAAGACAACATTCATAAAAAGGCTTGTAAGGGCGAGAAATACACTTAAGAACAGAGTAAATTCCTCAAAAACAGTCAGAGATTTCTCAATAAATCTTAAAAAAACTTTTATCCTGTCCAAAATAATCCTCTTTTATTTACTGTATAAAAGAAGTTCCTGAACTTCTTTCAGATAGTTTTCTGGTTTGTATGTATCACCCGGATAATTTCTGTTGATTTCTCTGGCATATTTGTCATGGACTTCTGCAGAGGCTTCTTTTAAAAAAGCCATATCTTTTTCTGAAAGACTTATAAATTCTATTCCGTTTTCAGATGCTTTTTCAATTTCTTCATTTTCCTGGCTCTGTGTCTGGCTTCTTATTTTTGCACATACATCATGGACTGTTTTTTCAAATACAGTTCTCAAATCTTCAGGAAGAGAGTTAAGCCATGCCTTGTTGAACACCCATATGAAAAGGCCCTGGGCATAGTTTACCTGGGTAAAATATTTTGCGGCCTCAAATTTTTTGGTAATGTTGCAGACCATCGGGGTATGATCAAGGCCTGTTATGACATTTTGTTTTAAAGCTACAGGAACATCAGGCCAGGGCATTACAACCGGCTGGAATCCCCAGCTTCTGTATAAAAGCTGATTGACTTCGGCCTCTGCTATTCTGAATTTAATTTTTTTTGCATCTTCAATTGTTTTTACAGGAGTTGTGGTTGCCCATCCGTAATGACCATAGCCTGTAATATCAAGGCCTGTTATTCCTACTGAATCGGCTGCATTTAAAAAATGGGAAAAAAGTTTTTCGTTGTTTACAAATTTTTCAAGTTTTTCAAATGAATCGACTAAAAAAGGAAGATTCACTATTCCAAATCTCTGACCCATGTTTGTTGCGGCAACAGAGCTGACTCCCATTCCCTGGATTGCGCCCATCTGAAGAAGATTTAAAACCTCAACTTCTCCGCCAAGCATTGAAAGGGGTTTGTAATCAACATAAATCTGTCCGTTTGTGGCCTTCCATACAGCATCTCTTATTGCAAAGCCTGCATAGCTTCCCTTTATGACAGGATGGGTGACGTTTGATACAATGCATTTGTATTTTGCTCCCTTGGGATCAAAATCCGGTTTCCAGTTTTCAAGGGATTTATTTGCAGATGCAGTCCCTGTAAGCAGCAGACATAACAAACCTAAGATAACTAAAATTTTTTTCATTTATATCTCCAAATTTATTTTGAATTGTAATAGTTTGCAAGAAGCCTGATCACTTCATTAAGATCATTGACACTGAATTTTTTGTCCCCAAGCTGATGCTGAATTAAAAAGCCTTCAAACAATGCAGTTACAACTGCTCCAAGCTTTTCCATTTCTGCCCTTTTTTCTGTGAAAGGTTCAAAAATATCTGCATATATATCTGCAGAAAGCCTGTATACTCCGTTTAAAAGTTTTTCTCTTAGTTCTCTTGTTTTTGCGGCATGGACAGTAAACTCAAGAAATATGTTTGCCCATTTGGAATCATCAAGAAATGATGATAAAAAATCTAATACAATTTCAAGAGCTTCATCATAGTTTTTTGCCCTGGAAAGCCTTTCATCTCTTTTTTCTCTGTGCTGCTTTAATTTCTGCTTCATTATATCAAGGAAAATATCACCTTTACTGCTCCAGTATCTGTAAAAATTCCCCTTT
Organism: Desulfobacteraceae bacterium; assembly: GCA_050253255.1. Classification (GTDB taxonomy): domain Bacteria; phylum Desulfobacterota; class Desulfobacteria; order Desulfobacterales; family JACKCP01; genus JACKCP01. Next base: position 19,377 of record JBFWJK010000008.1, read on the forward strand.
GCATAACCTGCTTCACAGGTTATTTCAGATATGGTTGTTGCATCAAAACCCATTTCGCCAAAGGTTTTGACAGCGGCTTTCATAAGCTCGTTTTTAGTTAATTCCGATTTTTCTCTCTGTCTTGTTACCATAATTGAACTCCATTCATTTTGTGACCGTTGGTCACATTTAAAAAAATAAACTCTGCGTGTCAAGACAAAAGATGACTTGATTTTATTTTACCGATATAGTTAATTATTTTTTTTTATTAAAAAACACAAAGAGACTGGTCATGAACTTATCGGCAGAAACGATCAATAAATCAGAGAATAAATATATTAAAGAAGGCTTCAAGGCTGTCTGGCCCATATGTGTCGGTTATGTGCCCCTTGGAATTGCAATGGGAGTCCTGGGGCAAAAGGCAATGCTCTCACCTCTTCAGGTTCTTTCAATGTCTCTTTTTGTATTTGCAGGAAGCGGGCAGTTCATTGCAGTCTCCATGATTTCAGCCGGAGCTCATTCCCTTTCAATAATAATGACAGTATTCATGATAAACCTCAGACATCTTCTGATGAGCTCATCACTTTGCGTTTATATGAAAAATGTTTCACCAAAAAAACTCACAATGCTCAGCTACGGAATTGTTGACGAGACATTTGCAGTAAACATTGAAAAACTTAAAAAAGGAGAATGGGGGCCAAGACGGTCAATCGCGGTAAATTTCTTTGCATATTCGGCCTGGGCATTGAGCACTTTTACAGGCTGCTATTTCGGGGAATTTATACCTGAGGGCTCATTTGGAATAGACTATGCCCTTACTGCAATGTTCATCTGCCTCCTGGTTTTCCAGCTCAACGGATCAATCTATTTCATTACAGCAGTTATTTCCGGCCTTGTTGCAGTATTTCTTGCAATGACTCTGCCGGGTAATTCTTACATAGTAATATCATCAATCATTGCGGCTTCACTTGGAGTAATTATTAAAAAAAGGTTGAAAAAAGAATGATGAGCAGCAGCGAATATTTTTTTCTTATAGCAGGAATGGGTATTGTTTCATTTATACCAAGATGGCTTCCCCTTTTTTATCTTTCAAAAAAAGAACTTCCACAACCTGTTGTTGAATGGCTTGAACTTATTCCTGCAGCTATTTTAAGCGCTCTTTTATTTCCTGCTGTTCTTGTAAATCCTCAGACAAGGGAACTGTGTCTTGTTTCAGCTGAAACAGCAGCATTTCTGCCCTGTTTTATAATTGCATGGTATACAAGATCTCTTGGAATAACTCTTGTTGCGGGAATGTTTTTTTACTGGGCGGGTTCTAATCTGCTTTAAAATTTATTTAATGGTCGGGAAGACTGGATTCGAACCAGCGACCCCAGCGTCCCGAACGCTGTGCTCTACCAGACTGAGCCACTTCCCGAACTGATTTTTTTCTAGCTCTGCAATTGCAAATAGTCAACTGATTTTTTACACGAAATCTATTTTCACATCAGACACGCTTATAAACACCCAAAAGTTCCGGCTCATTTATTTTTCCTGTTCCAGAAAGCTGAAAGAACAGACCCGGAAATATTGTGCCAGATACTGAAAACAGCCCCGGGAAGAGCCGCCGCATATGAAAAATGCTTGATTGCCATAGCAACGCTCAGTCCTGAATTCTGCATACCGACTTCTATGGCTATTGTCCTTGAAGTGACAATATCATATTTCAGAGCTCTTGCCAGAAAATATCCCAGAGCAAGCCCCGAGCAGTTATGCATTATCACCATCACATAAACGCTCAGCCCTGAGTTCAGAATATTTCCTTTGTTAAGAGCTGCGATTACTGAAATTATAAAAGAAATAAGCATAATTGTTGCAAAAGGGACAGCCGGCTGAATTTTTTTTATCTTGTCTTCAAACAGTTTCCTTATAAGCATGCCTGAAAAAACAGGAACAATAACAATCTGAAAAAGAGATAAAAGCATTTTGAAAACCGGCACTTCTACAGCCGAACCTGCATATAATCCGGTCATTAAAGGCATGAAGAAAACTGCACAAAGGGTTGAAAGACTTGTCATGGCAACTGAAAGTGCAACATTTCCCCTTGCAAGATAGCAGATCACATTTGATGCTGTTCCACCGGCCGAACTTCCGACAAGTATCATTCCGGCAAGAATATCAGGATCTGCACCAAACATCACAGAAAGGAGATATGCTACAAAAGGCATGACAAGAAACTGAATTAAAACACCGCTTAAAATTATTATTTTTTTATCAGAAAGTTTTTTAATATCTTCCAGTGTAAGAGTAAGCCCCATAAAAAGCATTATAAGTCCAAGAACAGGAACAATACCTGATTTCCAGGCAACAAAATAACCGGGGAAAATAACTGCTGTAACTGAAAGCGCAACTGCTATGAAAGGAAATAAAACTGTTAATTTTATATTGAATTCATTCATGAGACTAAAACCCGGAAGGTTTGGATTTAAAAAAACAGACTGCCCGGGATAATCCCGGAGCAGTCTGAGATAAACTGATTTTTGATTCAGAGTTTCACAAAAAAATACTGCTAAACTTCAGCCTAGATTTCAGCTTTTTCTGTTATTCCGGCCAGCCCAAGCTTGAAAAGTCTGTTAAGGCCGTTTATGTATGCTCTGGCACTTGCTGTAAGAATATCCGGATGAGCTCCTTTTCCAAGAGCAATTTTTCCGTTTTCATCCTTAAGCCTTACTGTAACCTCTCCCTGAGCATCGGTTCCGCCTGTCAGAGCTGTAATTGAATATCTCAAAAGCTCAGGCTTTTTACCTGAAATTTTTGAAATTGCGTTGAAAACAGCATCAATAGGACCTGTACCATCGCTGAATTCAATTTTTTCAACCCCCTCAACCAGAAGCTTCACACTTGCTGTGGGGAACACTGTTGTACCTGTCGATACATGAATATATTCCAGCTTGTAAATATCCTCTGTTCTAAGAATTCCTTCATTTACAAGAGCTTCAAGGTCTTCATCAAGAATTTCCTTTTTCTTGTCGCAAAGGGATTTAAACTCTTTGGAAACAACAGCAATTTCATCGTCTGAAAGCTTGTATCCCATTTCTTCAAGTCTTGCCTTTATTGCCGCCTTTCCTGAATGCTTGCCAAGAATCATTTTGTTCGAGCTTAATCCAACTGTTTCAGGTTTCATGATTTCATAGGTCATTGGATTTTTCAAAACCCCGTCCTGATGAATCCCTGATTCATGTGCAAATGCATTTGCACCTACTATTGCCTTGTTGGGCTGCACCATAATTCCTGTAATCATGGATACAAGTCGGCTTGTGGGATAAATTTTTGTTGTGTCTATTCCTGTTGTAAGCCCAAGATCTTCAGCTCTTGTGTTAAGAGTCATAACAAATTCTTCAAGAGATGTATTCCCGGCTCTTTCACCTATTCCGTTGATTGTAACCTCAACCTGTCTGGCTCCAGCCTTGACTGCAGAAAGTGTATTGGCTGTGGCAAGGCCGAGATCATTATGGCAATGAACGCTTATTACAGCCTTGTGTGCATTTTTGGAGTTTTCCATTATATATCTGATAAGGCTTCCGTACTCATCAGGAAGCGCATAACCGACTGTATCAGGAATATTTACAGTAGATGCTCCGGCATCAATTACAGCATCAACGACCCTGCACAGAAAATCTTTATCGCTTCTTGATCCGTCTTCAGCAGAAAACTCCACATTATCTGTAAAGGTTCTGGCGTACTTTACGGCTTCAACAGCTTTTTCAAGAACCTTTTCCGGGTCCATATCAAGCTTGTATTTCATATGAAGATCTGATGTTGCAATAAAAGTGTGAATCCTTGGATATCTTGCATGCTTCACCGCTTCCCAGGCTCTGTCTATATCAGCCTTGTTTGCTCTGCAAAGACCTGCAATCTGAGCTTTTTTAGCGTTCCTGGCAACTTCTGAAACAGCTTCAAAATCGCCGTCCGAGGCCGCAGGGAAACCGGCTTCAATCACATCCACTCCAAGTTCTTCAAGACGGTTTGCAATTCTTACTTTTTCTGCAATATTCATGGTTGCGCCGGGTGACTGTTCACCGTCTCTCAATGTAGTATCAAATATAATTATTCTGTTGCTGCTCATTTTTTTGTCCTTTTCGGTTATTTTTTCATTTTGAGTTAAAATTAATTATTCAAACCGAAAATTCTGAGCATGGACCGCGGGATTATGCAATCTCTGCTGCCCGCGGCTTTAAACCCTTCAAAAAACAAATTGCCCTCCGCACGTTTAATTTTAAAATAAGTGTTCTATATAATATTTTTTTGAATGAAAAGTCCAATTTTATGTTAAAGACTGTAAAAAATATTTTTTATAATTTAAAACATTTTTAATAATGAACGTAAATTTTCAAAAAGGTTAAAAAATGTCTTCAGATTTAAGAGAAATCCATTTTTTTTCAGACAGAATAAAATTACACGGATATCTTCATTTACCCGAAAACTTTTCAAATTCTGTAGTTATAGGTTCCCACGGACTGCTGAGCGATGCTTCAAGCAATAAGCAGACAGCCCTTGCAGAAGAACTTTCAAAACACAATATCGGTTACCTCAGGTTCAATCACAGAGGCTGCGGCAAAAGCGGAGGAAACCTTGAAGATTCATCCCTTTTTACCAGAAAAAAAGACATTCTGGCAGCCCATAACTACCTGAAGGAGAATTTTAATATCAGTAAAACAGGACTTTTCGGAAGCAGTATGGGAGGAGCGACCTGTATTTTTTCTTCAAAAGAGATAAGCCCCTGCGCAATGGTGCTTGTTGCATCTCCTGTAATCGGAAAAACAATGAAAGACTCTTTTACAGAAAGTATTGATATACTGATGGAAGAAACAGGGCTTTCAAAAAATTTCTTTGAAAAAAATATTGATTTTGACCTTTTGCCCGGGCTTGATAAAATAATAAACACTCTGGTAATTCATGGAGATAAGGATGAGATTGTACCCTTTAAAAACGGTGAAATTCTTTATTCTGCAATAGGAAGTGAGAAAAAACTTATCAGAGTTGAAAGTGGAGATCACAGAATAACAAATCCAAAAGATCAGAAAACTGTGTTAAATGAAGCAGTAAACTGGTTTGTAAAATTCTTAAATTAACAGGGAGAACTATTTATGGAATATCCCCAGCATAATCTGGGCCTTGATCTTGTAAGGGTTACTGAATCAGCCGCCCTCTCTTCAGCAAGATGGCTAGGAAAAGGAGAAAAGGAAAAAGGAGATCAGGCCGCAGTTGATGCCATGAGGCTCTCATTCAATTCAATTAATATCAGAGGCAGGGTAATAATTGGCGAAGGTGAAAAGGATCATGCTCCCATGCTCTACAACGGCGAATCCCTTGGAACAGGGGAAGGCCCCTCGGTCGATGTGGCAGTGGATCCTGTTGAGGGAACAAATCTTCTTGCATACGGAAGGCCCAACGCAATTGCAGTCGTCGGTGTTTCTCCGGAAGGGACCATGTTTACACCAGGTTCAAGCTTTTATATGGAAAAACTGGTTGTCCCTGAAGCTGCAAAAGATGCTGCAGATATTGAGGCACCGGTTGAAGACAACCTTTCAAAAATTGCAAAAGCCCTTGGAAAAGATGTAGAGGATCTTATGGTTTTTGTCCTTGACAAGCCAAGACACAAAGAACTCATAGAAAGAATAAGAAAAGCCGGCGCAAGAATCCAGCTTCATACAGACGGTGATGTTGCAGGTGCTCTTATGGCAATTGATCCAACCTCTGAAATAGACCTCATGATGGGAACGGGAGGCACTCCTGAAGGTGTTCTTGCGGCATGCGCAATAAAAGGTCTTAACGGAGAAATTTTCACCAGACTGAATCCCCAGAAAAAAGAAGAGATTGAAGCTCTGAAAAAAGAAGGCGCAGATCTTAAAAAGGTACGCAATGTAAATGATCTTGTAAGAAGCGATGATGTTTTTTTCGCGGCAACAGGAATTTCAGGAGGGACATTTCTTTCAGGTGTTACATACACAGGAAAAGGAGCAGTTACTCAGTCTCTTGTAATCAGGGGAAGAACAGGGACAATCCGATACATAAAATCTGTGCATAATTTCACAAAACTGATGAAATTCAGTTCCATTAAATACGAACGCAAATAAACGGAGTAATCTATGATAAAAATAATCAGATTTTCTGAACTTGAAGCAGGTTCCGAAATAACTGCCGCTGCCGTGAGTGAAAATATAAACGAGTTCTGCGGAGAAAAAAAATATTTTCCCTTTGAAAAAACAGCCAGAGAACTTTCTGAATTCAAAGGAGAAGAAGACAAATCAATAATTTTTTACTCTCCTGAAAATATAAATGCAAAAAAAATAGTTCTTTGCGGTGTCGGCAAAAAAGAAAATATTTCTCCTGAATCCATGAGAAGATTTGGTTCAAATGCCGTAAAAAAGGCCATACCATTAAAATCAGCCGTACTTGACATTATATTGCCTGATTTTAAAAAGATAGATATTGATGAAAGGGATCTGTTCACTTCAGTGTGCGAAGGGGCATACCTCTCTAATTATTCATTCAATGAATACAAGTCAAAGAAAGAAGATCTCCCCCTAAGTGAGATAAGAATACCTGTTTCAGACGAAAACTTTGAAGAATTCAAAGAACTTGCAGAAAGAACAGAAAAAATATGCTCTTGTGTATTTTTTGCAAGAAATATTGTTTCAACTCCCCCAATGGACAAAAGACCTGAAAAACTTAAAAATCTGCTTGTTGACTTTGCATCAAAATCCGGGCTTCAAACTAAAGTTTTAGACAGTTCAGAGCTTGAAGAGCTGGGCTTCAACTCCCATCTCGGCGTTGCAAAGGGAAGCTCAGAGGGAGCATATCTGGTAATAATGGAATATACTCCAAAAAATTATGATGAAACAATTGCACTTGTCGGAAAAGGAATAACATTTGATTCAGGGGGCCTTGACCTGAAGCCGCCTTCAGGAATGGAAGACATGAAGCTTGACATGGGAGGGGCCGCCGCTGTAACAGGAGCTGCCGCAGCTCTTGCAAAGCTTGGCGCAAACAAAAGAATAATTGCAGTTGTTCCAATAGCTGAAAACATGATTTCAGGGGATGCATACAGACCTGGAGACGTTCTTAAATCATATTCAGGAAAAACAATAGAAGTTTTAAATACCGATGCCGAGGGAAGACTTATTCTTGCTGATGCACTGTCTTATACGGAAAAACTTTTCAACCCTGATCTTATAATTGATGCAGCAACTCTTACAGGCGCATGTATGGTGGCTCTTGGAGACAAAATAGCAGGTGTTTTCACAGACAGGGAAGAAATCGGCTCCCAGATTGTCAAAACAGGTGAAAAAATAAACGAACCGTGCTGGATGCTTCCTGTTTTTAAAGACTATGCAAAAAAACTTAAAAGCCATGTGGCAGATCTAAAAAACATTGGCGGAGGAAGATACGGCGGAGCAATAACAGCAGCACTTTTTCTTAAGGAATTTGTTGAAAAAACAGATTATGTTCACCTTGACATTGCAGGCCCTGCCTTCAGCCAGGAAGCTGGTCATTATACAAATAAAGGCGGTACAGGTTTTGGTGTGAGACTTATTGCTGAATATATTCTCCAGAGAAAACCGGATAAAACTGAGTAAGCAGCTGATAAACTGAGAATCCGGACCTTATCATAATAAACAGGTAAAACCGGCTTGAATCTTTTTTAAAGCCGGTTTTATAATTTTCAATAATAAAAAAAAATTACATACCGCAGGCATTCAAAAATCTTTCAGCAGCAAATCCTGGAGCAGTTTTTTTCCTGAAGGCAGAAGAAATAAAAATTTCTCCTGATTCACTGATGGGAAGGCTTTCCTGAGCTTTCACAATTTCATTTTCCATAACATTTCTTACTATTTCAAACCCTTTTTTAACCTCTGGATATAAATTATCCTCTTTCCAGCATAGGACAAAACTTCCGTTTATGACTGAATTTTTGAAAGAAGGTGACGAGATTTCATAGGTTTTGCTGTCAAAAAGACCTGCTCTTTCGTTTTTATCAGGGAAACAATGACTTTCCCAAGAATTTAAGGGTTTTAAAATTTTAGTATCAATTTTTAATGAAGAAATCCCAAGCCCACACTCTTCTTTTGATAGTTTGATTGAATATGTCAGAACAGGCCTGAAATAACCTCTTTTTTTTAAAATTTTCCAGTTAATTTCCATTTTTTTCCTCTCAGCAGTTAATATTAATTATTTCTCCAAAAGGAGGTTTTTTAGACATATTGTCGTTATTTGTAACCCACAAGACAGGATAATCAGGTTTATCCGGATATCTTGAAGAGTTCAGATCAGTAAAATAAACAAGACATCTTATATTTGATAAATTCTCATCTGACCATTTAAACGGAGGCCTGAAATCAGTTCCTCCGCCCCCTGAAAAAGGAAACCTGGATGGAAGCTCAGAAGTTCGAAATTTTTCTGCATAATTAACTTCTGCATCACATCCAAGAACAACTATTTCTCCCTCAAAGGCTGTAAGTGCACCTCCAAACTCAGATATGAAAATATCAAATTCAGCGTCAGTAATGCTTCCTGAAGTATCCATCACAAAAACAATATCTTCAATTGAGTTGCTTTTCACTGATGGGAGATAAAGACCCTGATGAACAAATCTTTTATTTGGTGGAATAAATGTATAATCTGATTTTGCAGAAGTATTCAAAAATTTTTCCAGAAGATTTTTCCAGTCAAGCTTTGGATTCAAAATCCTTGCAGCCATTCTTTTTAGTGCGTCAGGAAGAGAACCCTCTCTTAAAGCCGAATTTAAAAGCTGTTTGAGAAAAATATCAGAATAATCGTCATGATCACTGCTGTCATTTTCTGTTTTATTTTCGGGCTCTCTTACCTCCCCTGCAAACTCAGGGTTGTAATTTGTGCTGTTTTCGTTTTCAGATAAATTCTCATTATCTTCATTTTCATCCTTTTCCGCTTCCCTGGAATCTTTCTTTTCAGAAGCTTCACTCTTTTCTTCCAAAGAAAGATTGTCATAGGATGATTCATCCTTTTCCCTTGACTCACTGTTTCCCTTGTCGTTATTTTTGCCCTTACCTTTTTCCTCTTTTTCGCTTTTTTCTTTTAAAAGGATTTCATAAATTGTTTCAGCATCAAGATTTTTCAGATCTTCCCTTATAAGACTTCCCTCAGGAAGCCTGAATCCGGAATCGATAACAATCCAGTTGACCGAGTAATCGCAGGCTGCATTCCACAGACTTATATCTCTTGTATTCATTCTCTTATGATGAAGCAGTGCTCTGTGAAGAACAATATGAGCCATAAGACCTGCAAGTTCATCAAAATGCAGGGATTCAACATAAAAGGGGTTAAACCCGCAGTATTTACCATCTGTCCACATTCCCCTGCAGGATTTATCTTCAATAAACACAAGACCTGAGCATAAATTACCGAAAAAAGGATGATCCAGAATAAGTCTTGTTTTTGCTCTCAATATTTTAATTTTTGAGTCCATTTTAGAAAAAAAGCTCCGAATTTTCTTTTGCCCAGTTTGAAAAAAATTCTGTTTCAACTATTCCTCTGTTTTTTTTCACCGAATCCCTCATGGTAAGGATTTCAAACTCCTTTGGCATGCACCCGGCAAAATTCATAATATCTTCTATTTTAAAGGCATCAGCCTTTGAAGCGGCCGCCTGGGAAACAGCATATAAAAGCCCCGGATCATCGTGAGGAGGAATCCAGGTTAATTTATTTTTTATAAGATGATTTACATCAGGAACATTTTTAAAAACCCTGAGATATCCAAAGAACTCTGAGGCAGCGCCCTCTCCAATGGTTCCTTTCAATAATTCGAAAAGAAGTTTTTCAGGGGGATTCCGGTTTAAAATTCCAGATACAAACTCCCATGATCTTGGAGTTGGAAAAGCCTTTTCATTTCTTGAAGGATCAAAGTCATGCAAAAGCATGGGACGAAATCTTAAAAAAGAAATAACCTCTTTTCTTATTCCTGATAAAATCGCCCATTTAACAAAATCTTCAATATTTACCTCAAACTCAATATGGGTAAACCTGTTTGCAAGTGCAGAAGAAATTCTGTTGGTAACAGCACGGTCAGTTTCTCTGTTCCCTGCAGCAACAACAAACCACCCTTCCGGAAGAACGTAATCACCCAGTTTTCTGTCCAGTATCAACTGGTAACATGCAGCCTGAACAAGAACCGGAGCTGAATTTAATTCATCAAGAAACAAAATCCCCTTACCCTCCTGAGGGAGAAAATCAGGAACAGTCCATGAGGTTTTACAATCCTCATCAATTCTTGGGAGGCCTCTTAAGTCAACAGGATCAAGAAGTACGGCTCTAATATCAACAAGTCCCACCCCGAGTTCATCTGCAGCCTGTTTTACAACCTGGCTTTTACCCACTCCGGGAGGCCCCCAGATATAAAGAGGCTGCCTGGCAGCAAACATAATTTTCACTGAATCTATTAAATCAAAAGCTTTCATTTTATTTCCTGTATTAAATTTTTTAACTAGATATATACAATAAAGTTTTATTAATCAAACTTTATTTGCAAAAAAATTTACTCCCTTTAATACAAGTGCTGATAACTGCCCGATAACTCCTGTTTTCCATGCACGAGTAAACTTTCTCTTTCTCAAATTATAATATCCAATCTTAATTAAATTTAAAAAGACAAAAAAACAGTGAACAATGAAATCATGATTCTTAAATACCTTGTACTTCAGCACAAAAAACTATTGATTTTTTATTTTATTTTGGTAGTACCAAATATACACTTACAAACTCAGTACACACTCAAGATTTTTAGTCTTAAAAGACTTTAAATAAATTAACGGTTTAGAAGTTTTTAATCCGCAAAGCCTCAAACTATAATCAAAACAAAAAGGAGTTTTTATGAGTTTTTCTAATTTAAAAAAGAAAAACACCTCAGCGCACCTAGCAAAAATTTTATTTTTCTTCCTAATCTTGGTATTACCAATAACCGCCCATGCAGACGTTTCAATCCAAAAAGGCCCCACTCCGATTAAAAGCGGAGATGCTGTATCACGCAATGACATTACACTTAAAAACGACAGAATTGCTGTTTCATTCGCAGTACAGACGCCTGCACCATGGGGAGTGGCAAAAGGAGGAATCCTTGACGGAGCCGTAGTAAAAAACGGCGAGACAGGAGTAGACAGAATTACACTTGCAGATTTTATCCCGAACAACTGGTCAAGCTGGCCTACAACATATCAGCAAGTCACAATAATTAAAGACTCTCCAGAAAAAGGAATTGTGCGGACAAAAAGAGACTGGGAAAAATGCGAGCTGGAAACTACTTATTCTCTTGAAAAAAACAGTGACAGAATAAAGCTTGTCACAAAAATTAAAAATACTGGCAAAACTGAAACCGGAGAAATTCTCTCAGGATATGTACTTTGGGCTACAGGCGGATATCAATTCGGCCCTCCCGGTCTCGGCGGAGTAAAAAAAACAAAGGCGGAAAAAGCCTATACAGACTGGTCTGTCACCTATGATTCAGACTGGATGACTGCTCTACATGCGCCGTATTATGATTTTATAAATTATCATGGAAGAGACATGTACCTTCAAAACAATCTTAAACCCGGAGAAGAAAGAATTTATGAAGGTTATCTTCAGATAACACCTTCCGGCGACCTTGCGCCGGTTCTTGAATATGAAATTGAAAGAAAAAATCTTGAGCGGGGAAAAATTTACGGAATTATCCGAACCGTTGAAGACAAAATAATTGAAAAGCCTTTTATTATTGTTGAAAAAAACGGCCAGCCATACACCTGGGCTCAGGGTCAAAATTCCAAATTCGAAATTATTCTCCCGGAAGGCGAATATGAAGTTTATGCAACCGCAGAAGGTTTTTCTTCAAGCCCTAAAGCAAAAATAAAAATTGAAAAAAACTCTGAAACAAAAAAAGATTTTACATCCTTGAAAGCTCCGGGGAATTTAGAACTCAAAATAACCGATTCAAAAAAGCCATGCGATGCAAGAATTGAAATATCCAAAGGACAGAGTCCTTTAATAGGATTTCTAGGCAAAAAAACTTTTTTTACAGAACTTGATAGACGGGGTATTGCAAATCTCAGGCTTGCACCCGGTCATTATGAATTTAACATAGAATCCGGTGCAGATTTTTTTTCCAGGCCTGTAAAACTTACAGCTGAAATAAAAGCAGATAAAACCGTTGCAAAAAACATTACAGTCAATAAATCGATGAAACAGCCAATCAACTGGTATAATGCAGATCTCCACCATCATTCAGATCAGCTCGACGGGACAACGCCTCCTGAATTTCTGGTAAGGTCACAGCTGGCAGCAAACGTTGATTTTGCATTTTCAAGCGATCATGACACAATTATCAACAACAAAAAAATTGCAAACCTTACAAGTGAAGCTGGAATAAAGTATATACCTTCTGTAGAAATTTCTCCTTCCTGGGGACATTTCAATGTTTTTCCAATCCCTCTTGATACTGAATGGGATCTTGATTCAGGAACAGCAAGTGCAGAAGAAATTTTTTCCTATGCAAAAGAAAAAGGAGCTAAAATAATTCAGCAGAACCACCCTTTTATTCCTTACGGATATTTTGCAAACATAAAAAACAACACAATCACAGGTAAATTCAGAGGCTCTTTTGACCTTGTTGAATTAAATTCCGATGCAGAATATGAAGATGCCTGGAAACTTGCCTGCGCATACTGGAACAAAAATGACAGATACTATCTTGGGGCAGGGACAGATGTCCACAATGTATGGAACAGAAAATCAGGGGAAATAAGAATGTTTGCCTATAGCCCTGACAGTATGGGAACAGATTCTTTTATAAATGCTCTTAAAAACGGTAATGCCTACGCAAGTTTCGGACCGATGATCGAACCCTTGAATTTCATGTTTGGAAATGAAAAATGTCTTTCTGAAGATGAAAATCAGGAATTTTCATTTATTGTAAAATCAGTAAATGGATTGAAAAATGCAAGAGTTCTTCAAGGCGGCAAAGAAGTTAAAAGATTTGAATTTAAAAACAACCCTGAATCAAAAAAGGTTAATATTTCTTTAAATCCCGATTCCGACACCTGGTTTGCACTAATTGTTGAGGATTCAAAAGGCAAAAAAGCCTACACAAATCCTGTCTGGCTGAATATAGTCGAAAATCCTGAAGTTGAATAAAACATAAAAAAAGCCGTCTTTTTTACAAGGCGGGTTTTAAACTCAGACTGAATGTAAGTGATTTTCAGTTTGCTAAAACAAATTCACGAAAAGCATCTGCCGATTTTTCAGGGACTTCCATCATTGGAAGATGTCCTGTATCCTCGAAAACAACCACTTTACTTTTTTCAATCTTCTTTCCAAATTCAAATGCATTGTCAACATGGAGAACTTTGTCTTTTTCTCCCCATAAAATCAGGGAAGGAATTTTTAAATTCTCTGCTTCACCCGAGATATCATAGATATCTTTTGACATATCATTAAAAATTTTTTCGTCCTTTAATTTCCTGTTAATCTTTTTTTCAGTCAGAACTTTATAAACCGGCCCGGGTATATAAGGCTTTTTTTCCATTACAAGATCCATAAGCTCACTGAATTCCTTTTTATTTGAGACAACAAGGGGATTTTTACCGTTTTCTAAAGCCCTTGAAAACTCAGTTTCAGTCTTAAATATTCCTGCACTGTCAATCAGCGTAAGAGTCGTAACTTTTTCAGGGAAACTGTCTGTAAATTTAAGCGAAATCGCTCCCCCCATTGAATTACCGATTATATGTGCTTTTTCAATTTTAAGTGCCTCCATGAAATCATGAAGCCATTTCACCTGATTTTCTATTGTGTATTCATTGGTCAGTTCAGAAAAACTTTCACCGTGACCCGGAAGATCAGGTACTGCAATTTTAAAATCTTTGGTAAGCTCATCTGAAAATTTAAGCCAGTTATCCTTGTCTGCACCGAAACCGTGAACCATTATAATATAGTCCTGATCGTTTTCAGGTTCTTTTGAAGCAAAATTATTCAGGTATACTATTTCCCCATCAGGTATTTTTATTTTTCCTGTTTGAAGATCAGCTTTTTTTCTTGTACTTTCTATTGCAAAATCGTAAATTTTATACCTTGAACATCCTGATAATACTGAGCAAATAATTAAAAAAAACAAAAACTTCTTTAAGACAGACATATTTTTTTCTCCGATTATAAATATTTTGCCAACTCTACGAAAACCAGTTTTTTTGCCTTCTGATTAAATCATCAATACATCTATTCAGATCTCAGTTAAATTTTTCACCAGAAAACATCAAAGCCCTGTTTCTTCCAAAAGCTTTAGCATCATACATAGCCCTGTCGGCATTTTTTGCAAGTTCTTTCATATCTTTTCCATGTACAGGAAATACTGCTATTCCAACCGATGCTGAAACCTCTATTTTATGCCCTTCAATATTAAAAGGAAGGCAAAGCAGACTGCATAACTTTTCCCCAACCTTCAACCCGTCTTTTATATCATTGATTTCAGGCAGCAGAATAACAAATTCATCTCCTCCGATCCTTGCTGCTGTATCAGACTCCCTCAATAGATCTTTAATTCTTGCGGCAACTTCCTTTAAGAGCAGATCGCCTGTTCCATGCCCGTAGTTATCATTTACCGGCTTGAAATTATCAAGATCCATGAACATCACACAGGAATACCTGAAGGTACGGGAGGCAGAAGCAAGAGCCATCTTGACCCTGTCTTCAAAAAGAGTTCGGTTCGGCAGTCCTGTAAGGTGATCGTGAAGTGCCATGTGAGCTATACTGTCTGCCATTTTTTTTCTTTGGGTTATGTCTGTGTCAGTCCCTCTGAAACCTCTTACCCTGCCCCTGCGGTCAAGGAGAGGTATTCCGTTGCTCAATACCCACAGGACGCTGCCGTTTTTTGAAACCACCTTGTTTTCGAAATCAACAACATCCTTTCCAGATGAAAGAACATTCTCTCCAAAAGCTCTTATCATATCTTTTTCACCCGGAGTACAAAGATCATAGAAATACTTTTTCCCTACAAGCTCGTCAGGCCTGTAGCCGAGGATACCTTCGGCCGCAGTGCTTACAAATGTATAAAGCCCTTCTGTATTGACTTCCCAGGAATATGTCCTGCTTTTTTCTGAAAGCTCCTCATATCTCTGCTGGCTTTCCTTGAGGCAGAGCTCCGTTACTTTCCTCTGGGATATGTCTACAATCAGTCCTTCAAGGGCTTCAACCTCTCCCTTGTCCCCAAAAATTACAACACCCTGCTCCCATACCCATTTTCTTTCTCCTGAAGAGGTTGTAATTTCATATTCTATCTGGACTCTTTTACCTGTTTCACACGCTTCAGACCATTTATCCCTGATATAAGCCCTGTATTCCTCTGCAATTATCTGGTTAAAGGAAACAACACAATTGTCTATAAGCTCATGGGAATAATACCCCGTAAGCTCATAACAGCCGTCAGAAACAAACTCCATTGTCCACTCAGGATCATATTTGCACCTGTAGGCCATCCCCTGAAGATTTTTTAGAAGAACTGACTTGCTTCTCTCACTTTCCAGAAGAAGATCTTTTATCCTTTTGATTTTTCTTCCCCATAAAAACCCAACTGAGAGAAGAACTGCAAAAATGCCTGCCAGGTTCAGGAAAATAGAATAGTCGACCTTCTGGCCTGCATTCAATGAAAATGGTGAAAACCCGTAAAGGATAAGGGACACAGAAAACACTGAAGTAATGAAAAAAGCTGCAGGAAGTCCGGGCATTTTTCCCCTTTTAAACTGTTTAATGAAATTTGCTGAAAGATTTTAATTAAGATATTTTTTTATAACACAAAATAAACTTTTTGAGGGCAAAAAATTCAACTTTTTAAAGACTTTCAGCAAAAAAATATCAAGGTTTTATATAAGCGCAGCCTTTTTCGGACTGAAGTTCTATAAGCTTAAGCACCCCTGCATTTACAACTTCGCATTGTGAAAACAGATCACTTTCTTTTATACTGAACTTGTTTATTGAATTTCTGCATACATAAAACCTGACACCTTTAATGCTTAAATCTTCTATATCCTCACTGAATTTAATCTGTTTTTCCTTCAGCATCAGATTTATCGCACTTCCGTTTATGACAAGAGAAATAAACGAATTTTCAGAATCAACCTCCTTTAAGAGATTTTTAAGATTACCCAGCGCAAGCTCAAGCCTTTTCTCATCATTGTCGTCTATGTGCAATACAGCTTTCACCCTCATTTTAATTCTCCTTTAAATGAATTTTTCCATAATCTTGAATAAAGCCCTGAACTCCTTGAGACTGTACGTTTAATGCTCTCCTTAAAAACAGACTTTTTCCCCATAAAAATCACTTTTTTCCTTGCTCTTGTTACAGCTGTATAAATCAGCTCTCTTGTTAAAACCCCGCTGTCACGATCAGGAAGAACAATTAAAACATGATCAAACTCCGACCCCTGACTTTTATGCACTGTCATTGAAAAAACAGTCTGGCAGCTGTTAAGTCTCATGGGATGAAAAATTTTATACCCTGAATCAGAAGACTGAAAGAAAACCTTGTTTTCACCGTTTTCATCTTCAAGGCAGATTCCTGTATCACCATTGAAAAGATTATTTGCATAATCGTTTTTTGTAATAATTACAGGTTTTCCATTATACCAGTTTTTTTCATTCAATCCTTTTTTATCACACAAATGGTTTTCAATTATCAGGTTAATACCTGACACTCCAAAATCACCGTCATTTAATGGGGAAAGAATCATAAACTCTGAAAAAAAATTAAACGCAGCATCAGGGTCTCCGGATAAAACAAGTCTTTTGTAATATCTGTCTGCAAAATCAAGAAGTATTGATTTAAAATCCGAATAGTTTTTAAGTTCAATAAATTCAGCATCATTCAAACCTGAATCAAAAATATCAACAGATGTTTTTATGTCACTGTTTTTAACAGCTTCAGCAAGTTTACCTATTCCGCTTTTTTCATCAAACCTGTAGCTTTTTCTGAGTTCCGCTATTGAGTCGGAAATAATTTCATCATTGCCCGAACAAAGTATCTGACTTATTCCATTTTGATCAAAAAAGTTTTTCAGTACTTCAATATACTTTTTTGAACAGCCTGTTTTTTCTCCCCGTCCGCAGATATCTCCGAAAACTGAACCAGGAGAAACAGAGGCAAGCTGAAATCTGTCCCCAAGAAGAATAAGCCTGACATTGTCCTCAAGAGCTTCACAAAGACAGGCCATAAGCTTCATATCTATCATAGAGGCTTCATCAACAATTATTATATCCGCTTTAATACGGTTGTTTCTGTTGAATAAAAACTTTTCACTTCCAGGTGAGTATCCAAGAAGCCTGTGAATCGTTGATGCCTTTGAAGGGAAACTGCTTCTGATCTCTTCCGGAAGTCCAAGGGTTGAGACAGCATTGTTTACAGCTTCCGCAAGCCTTGATGCAGCCTTTCCGGTCGGGGCACAGAGAATTGTTTCCGGAGTTTCTGGAAACATAAGCTCAAGGAGAACTGCAATTATTTTCACTGTAACAGTAGTCTTGCCGGTTCCAGGGCCTCCTGAAACAGCACAGAAATTTGAAAAGCAGGCTGTAAGAGCTGCAAACATCTGCCAGTCGGGATTTAACTGAGGATCATTAAAATATTTTGGTACAATTTTTTTAAGCTTTAAAATTATATTTTCATCATAATTTTTATCTGAAGCCCTGGAAATCAGAAATTCTGAAAAAAACTTTTCGTAATTATAATATCTGTTCAGATAATAAAGGCTGTTTATATAAACCACAGGTTTTTTTTCTGACTCTTTGCCCACAGCTTCACAGGCACAAACCTCTTTTTTAAACTCGCCTATAGAAATATTGTAATTATCAATAAATTCAGATATTTTACTATCTCTATCAAGATCAACGCAAATACTTCCCTTTCTTGTTTCCATACTAAGGTACATGAAAAAAAAAGCCTGAATAAAGCTTTTGTCCCTTTCATTTTTCATTAAAACTTCAGACAAATACAGATCAAGATAATTAAAACCGTATTCTTCCTTAAGAGTTTGAAAAAATTCATAATGGAAATCAGAGTTTGTTAATCTGTTCATTTTTATGCTATATGTTCTTTATGTTAAAGTAAGTGAAAACCAAACTATTTGAAAGGGCTACAATACCATGAGCAATGAACCGCAGACAATAGATAAAATTGCAACCCTTCTTTGCAAATCTACAAAGCATATAATAGAAACAAGCACAAAACAGAAAATTGAATATTCCAAAACATTTCAGCAGATTCCAAAAGTTACGATGACACCTGACATAGGCTGTTTCGTTCAGTTTACAGGTAATTATAACGGGCTGGTTGTAATAAATCTTACAGAAGCGGCAGCAATGGAAATTTACACATGCTACATGAAAACAATGGGAATGCCTGAAAGTGAGCTTGTTAAGGATTTTACATCAAACGATGTCGCTGACAGCATAGGGGAAATAACAAATCAGATCATGGGTCTTCTTATGAGGACAGTCGAAGACAAGTTTGATCTTTCCTCTTTTTGCGGGCAGCCCAAAGCTCTTGCTTTGAACAGTGCCATAACCCTAATAATCGACTGTGAATATCAGATACACAGAAGGCTTGTATTCAAGATAAACGGAAAGCCTTTTCAGATGGAAATTGCAATGGAGCAGACCGAGTTCATTAAGACAAGTATGTAATACTTCCTAGGTTCTCTCCGGGCAGTTTTTACTGGATTTAATTTTATTGACTGCCCTTAAATACCTTTCCTTCTGAATTAAAGACAAATAAAACGGCTGGTAAAGCACAGACTTTTTGTTATTTTCCCCAATAATTTCAATCTTAAAAATTAAAAATTCATTTTTACCGTTGAAAAGCCATTGATTACTGGCTGAAAAAACAAAAGAACCCATACTTCTTAAAGTAAACTTTCTTTTATTATCCGGTAATTCAGCCTCAGCAATAAAACAATCTTCAAAAAAACCGGACTTTATCTCTGAAATTAAAATTTTATTCCCATAAAAACCTGGGAATAAATTTATTTTAAAAAACCAAACAATTTCTGGCTTACATGGTGTCTGCGATGAAGAAGAAATAAAGGCATTAATAAGTTTAACTGAAAATTCTGAGTTATTCAGTAAAACATGAGAATTTTTCTTTACATAAAGATTCAACTGTTTATTATCACTTGTAATAAACTCTTTTTTAAAAACATTATTATCTGCAAAATCACCATTCCCTGATGCACAGCCAGATAAAAAAACAATCACTAAAACAAGAAAAATATTATCAGCTTTCATTTGCAATCCTGCTCTATGCAAAAATCAAAGGCAAATCATAAAAAATGCCGTTTTTATTCTCTTTTGATTCTATACCTCTTAAAAAGAGATAGTAGACTCCCCCGAAATTTTCAGTAAAAGAATATTTTCCACCAAGTCTGTATTTAAGATATTTATCAAGAGCATAAGAATAAATGTAATACTGGAGAAAATACCTGCTGTCACAAATCTCCTGCAAAAGATTTTCTTCCCTGTAGTCTTCGTATGAAAAACCTAAATGATTTGATTTCCAGTCAAGAATATAAAATTTGTTTTCGTGTTCAAAAACAAGATCAACAAAACCTTTCATAAAACCTCTGATTTTTGAGGCAGAAATATTTTCAGCACTTTTCCTGAATTTGTCATTTATATTTAAACTCACAATTTTTTTTAAAAACGAATTTATTTCATTTTCCTCCA
>JBFWJK010000009.1:0-36456 GCA_050253255.1 Desulfobacteraceae bacterium
AAGGATGAAATTGAAAGAAAGGACATAAGAATAGGTGATACTGTTTTTGTCCAGAGATCAGGAGATGTGATCCCAAAGATCATAAAAGTTGTAGAATCAAAAAGAACAGGCGATGAAGTAAAGTTTGAAATGCCAATAAACTGTCCTTCATGTTTTGAAAAAATTGTAAGGGATAAAGATCAGGCTGCATTCAGGTGCGTCAATGCATCATGTCCGGCCCAGCTCAAGGAAAAAATAAGGCATTTTACCTCTAAGGCAGGTTTTGACATAGACGGTTTAGGAGAAAAAATTGTTGAACAGCTTGTAGATAAAGGCCTTGTTCATGAGTTTTCAGATATTTTCAAGCTTTCAAAAGAAGAGATTTCAGCTCTCGAAAGAATGGGAGATAAATCTGCAAAAAATCTTTTGGATGCAATAAACAGCTCGAAAAAGAAAAACCTTGATGTCTTTGTATATTCCCTTGGAATAAAAAATGTGGGAAAACATATGTCTGAAGTCCTTGCTTCAAAGTTTCAGACCCTTGAAGATCTTTCAGATGCCGGTGAGGAAGATCTTTTGAATATAGAAGGTATAGGACCCGAAGCTGCAAATGCAATAAGGTCTTTTTTTGAAAATGAGACAAACAGAAAAATAATTGATAATATTTTAAGTTCAGGTGTTGAAATAGAAAATCCTGAGTTTGAAAAAAAGACAGAGAAAACAGCTCTTTCCGGTAAAACATTTGTAATAACAGGAAAGATTGAAGGGTATTCAAGGCCCGAACTTGAAAAAATAATTAAGGATTCGGGCGGAAAAACTTCCGGCAGCGTAAGTAAAAATACAGATTATCTTATTGCAGGTGAAAAAGCCGGTTCAAAATTTGACAAGGCAAAAAGCCTTGGAATTGAAATTATTGATGCTGATTATTTATTGTCAGTTATTGCAGGAAAATAAAAATCCCGGGGAATTTAATGTCTGAACTTGATGGTGTTTTTGAAGAAAATTTCAGGGTTTTATATTCTGATGTTGATTTTAAAGGTGAGATTAAGGCCGCAAAAATTTTAAGCCTGTGTCAGGATGTTGCCAGCAGACATGCATATCAAATGGGGCTTTCAGCTCTTCACATGGCAGAACAGGGAAAAATCTGGGTTGTTCACAGATATGAGCTTGAGTTTAATAAAAAACTTTTCTGGGATGAAGAATTTAAAATCATAACATGGAGATATCCTTACAAAAAACTTTACGAAATGAGAAGATTCGATTTTCTTGATTCAAAGGGAGACCTTTTTGTGAAAGGGCTTTGTTCGTGGGTGCTTGTAGATAAAAAAACAAAAAGACCTTCAAGGCTTGACAGGGTTCTTGAACAAAGTTTTTTTGGAGAAAAGGAAAATCCCGTGTTTTTTCCATCGGAAGTAGAAACTCCCTTAAACCCTGTTTTAATGGGAACTTACAGAGCTTTAAGAGATGATACAGACTATAACAATCATGTAAACAACACTTCATATTTAAAATGGGCAGAGGAGTGTGTTGATGAACATGACTATATGAATAAAAAACTGGAAAAAATTGAAATTGTTTATTCAAATGATTGTTTTTACAATGACGAGATAGAAATTTCCGGAGAAAAAAGAGATAATAAATTTATTTCAGAATATTTAATGGAAATAAAAAATAAAAAAGACAGCGGCCTGCTTTCAAGGCTGAAAATATCTTTTTCTTAAAAAAATCAAGTTTTTTATTATTTTATTTGAAAAAAAATATTTTTTATAATAGGTTGTACCTTCAACATGAAATTAGACTTATACCAAAAGGCGGGGTTGGTTAAGTTTAAAAATATTTTGTTCTCCTTATGGTGTGTTATTAGTTTTGGAAAACCCTCTGATTTTATCAGGGGGTTTTTTCTTGTTTTTGAGCTTAATAAATTGAACAGTGTTAATAGTCAGGATTAAATTCTGTTTTTGACATATGTGTCAAATTTTATTAGCAGCGGTTAAAAATCAATTGCCTTGCAATACGGTATGTTGTATATTGCTTTTTTTATTTTTGAGTATTGGGGGGCGTAAAATGAATGATGTTGATGAAGGCTTTTTTGAAAAGCATTCAAAAAATTTTCTTGAAATGGCTTTCAGCAGAGACCGGTCAGAATATGTAGAAAATCCCGATGGCTTCGGGAGCAAAACAGGTGAATGCGGAGATACTATTTCCATGTATCTTACAGTAAAGGATCACAAACTTGAGTTTGTTTCATATCAGGTTGACGGATGTATAAATACAAATGCCTGTTCTGCTGCGCTTTCAAGACTTACAGAAGGTAAAAGTTTTGATGAAGCCTGGGAAATAACTCCTGAAGATATTGTTAAATATCTTGAAACTCTGCCGGAAGATGAAACCCATTGTGCTGAATTAGCCGTTGGAGCTTTTTTTCTTGCTCTGAGCGATGCAGGTAAAAAATGTCTTAAAACTGTTTGATTTTTTTTCTGCAGTGATTAATCTTAATAAAATTCATATGCACATGCATCAGAATATATATAAATTTTAAGGAGGTCTGTTAATGACTGAACAGTCAACTTTTATGAAGTTAAGGGAGGATGAGAGGGAAGTGAGGAAGCAGCTAATAATTTCGGCTGCCATGACCCTTTTTGAAGAAAGGTCCTTCCATGAAATAGGAATGAGGGATATTGCGGCTGAAGCCGGAGTTTCAGCTGCATCGATATACAGGTATTTCCCGAGCAGGGATGACCTGTTTGTTGAAGCTCTTATTCAGGATATAAACAAAATCGAAAATGAACTTGAAGAAAGAATAAATGCGGGCGGTTCTCTTGATGAGCTTGCAATTGCTGTTGTTGATTATCTTATTGATAATGAATCGACATTCCAGATGATGTGTCATTTTATGATAAGAGGAGAGATCAATGAAAGAGCTTTGAAAAAGTTCAACGCTGTTCAGAGATATTTCCTCAATATGTTTGACAAGGCTGTTTCAAGAGCCGAAGGCGCTTCAAACATAAGGTTTTTTACCCATGCTTTTTTTGCATCCCTTGCAGGTGTTGTTCTGACATTCAGAAATTATCCAGGAAGAAGCCATGAAGAAAGAAGAGAGTATATGCACAGACTGGCTCTTCTGATTATCAAGGAAGGGAATGCTCTTGGAAAAGAAATCATGGAAAAGGATGTAAAGGAAATTAGAAAAGAAATGGAAGAAAAAAAGTAATTTTAAATAAATTCTTCAATTTATATGTTGACTGAAATATTTTTTATAATGTAAAAATAAATTGGCGTTAATAAGACGCCAATTTTTTTAATCCTCTATCGGTCGGTCAACCGAACGGAATAAGCTAATGAGAAATAAAATAATAATTGCCGCTTCAGAACTTTTTACAGAAAAAGGAGTGGAAAAAACATCTCTTGCAGAAATTTCTGCAAAGGCAAAAATAAGTAAAGGTACTTTGTATTATCACTTTTCAACAAAAAATGATCTTGTTTTTGCAGTAACTGAAATGCATATGGAAAGTCTTACTGAAAACCTTTTAAGGCTTCTCAGCACTGGTGATCCTCCCGAGGAAATTATTGGAAAACTTTTTGATACGGTTCCAAGTGCGGAAACAAGAAGCAGGCTGCATATTTATCTTGTTCGTGAAGCAGTTACTGAAAACAGGGATCTTATTGAAAAATTTCATGATATTTACGGCAAGTGGAAGAAGATGCTGATAAGAGGCCTCAATGAGGTTATGCCAGATCTTGCTGATCCTGAAGCTCTGGCAGGTTTTTTCATAGCTGTTGTAGACGGCCTGGTTATCCAGAATCTGCTTTCTGTTAATGATGTTTCAACCAAAAGGTATGTGGAATTGATAAAGCTTCTTTTAAAAAATGAAAAGGGGGAGAAAAATGTCGGAATTTAAAACTTTAAAGCCTGGCAGAAAATGGTTTAAAACCATTGTGTGCAAAGTTGTAATGGTTATTCTTGGAAGAGCTTTTCAGGTTTTTTCAAAGCATGACCATGAAATTATGAGAGAGGTTGCAGCCTGGCCAGAAGGATTCAGTCTTGAACTCAATGTGCTTCCTCTTGGGCCAAGGCTTCTGCTTTTAAAAGAGGACGGCAGGATCAGGACAGCGAAAAATATTACCGGAAAGCCTGCTCTTTCAGTAAATTTTAAAAATATCGAATCTGCTTTTCTTATTCTTACACCTTTGATGGGTGTTCCCCGCGGATTTGCAGAGCACAGATTTATTGTCATTGGAGATGTTGCAAAGGCAATGGCTTTTACCCGCTGTCTCAACAGAATCCTTGCCTATCTCTATCCTGATTTTCTGTGCAGAAATCTCATGCGGAGAATTCCTGAAATAAATTTTATGAAAAGAATGTCCAAGCGTCTTTATTTCTACACAATAGGTCTTGTAACCGGTTCCTGATCAATAACTAAAAAACATTAAAATACTAAGGAGAAGAAAATGCTTCCTTCATACTATGAATTTTATAATCCAGTAAAAATAATTTCAGGCGAAAAAGCTCTTGATAACATTCCGTATGAACTTGAACTTTTAAATGCAAAACGTCCACTTGTCGTCACAGACAAAGGTGTTGAAGATGCAGGACTTATTAAAATTTTCATAAACGCCTTCAAAAACAGCGACATGGAAATTGGAGCGATATACTCAGATGTTCCTCCTGACTCTTCAAATTCTGTTGTAAAGGATATTGCAAGGGTTTACAGGGAGAAAAACTGCGATTCAATTGTTGCAGTAGGCGGAGGTTCGCCGATTGACACTGCAAAGGGTGTGAATATACTTGTCACTGAAGATTCAGATGATCTTATGGAGTTTGAAGGAGCTGACAGACTTAAAAAACCTCTCAAGCCGTTTCTGGTTGTTCCGACAACTGCAGGAACCGGTTCTGAAGCAACTCTTGTTGCTGTTATTTATAATGAGGAAAAAAATGTCAAAATGGAGTTTATTTCAGGTTATCTTCTCCCGAATGCAGCTGTAATCGACCCTAGAATGACTGAAACCATGCCTCCGAAAATTACTGCTGCAACAGGAATGGATGCACTGACCCATGCAGTTGAAGCCTTTACATGTCTTCAGAAAAATCCGATCAGTGATGTTTATGCCTTTTCTGCAATTAAAATTATAAGTGAAAATATTTTGGATGCAGTAAAAAACGGCAAAGATAAAAAAGCAAGACTCAATATGGCAAATGCAGCTACAATGGCGGGAATTGCATTTTCAAATTCAATGGTTGGAGGAGTTCATGCTCTTGGACATTCGGCCGGCGCTGTTGCAAAAGTCCCTCACGGTGTTGCCATGTCAGTGTTTCTTCCTCACGGTCTTGAATATAATATGGAAAAAATTGAAGACAGCTTAGGCGAACTTCTCCTTGCTCTTTCAGGCCCTGAAGTTTATGCAAACACTCCAAAAGAAAAAAGAGCTTCAAAATTTATTGAGGATTTAAGAGTTCTTCAAAAAAAGCTCTATGATGAGGCATCACTTCCAATGACCTTAAAAGATGCCGGTGTAACAGAAGACATGCTTGGAACAATTGCTTCAAAAGCAATAAATGACGGGGCTTTAATGATGAATCCCGAAGAAATGAGTCACGAAGATGCAATGAAAATTTTAAAAAAAGCATTTTAATAACTCGGAGGAGAAAAATTATGGCAGAAGAAATAATTGGAACCTCCAACAAGGTTCTTGAAGTTGATCTTACTTCAAAAACATGGAGTGTCTATGAAGTTTCAAAGGAAGAACGTAAATTGTATATCGGAGCAAAAGGTCTTGGTTTAAAGCTTTTGTTCGATCGAATGAAGCCGGGAATTGATCCTCTGGGCGAAGAAAACATGATTGCTGTAATGCCCGGTGTGTTGATGGGAACAAACGGAGTCTGTTCAGGAAGGTTTCACGCAGTCTCAAAATCTCCTCTGACAAACATATTCAATACTTCATCCTGCGGCGGACCTTTTGGAATGCAGCTTAAGACAGCAGGCTGGGACGGTCTTATAATCAAAGGAAGATGCAGAACCCACACAATCTTAAAGATTGATAAAAACGGGGCTTATTTTGAAGACGGAGAGTCTTTCTGGGGGCTTGATACACAGGCGGTTCAGGACAGACTTTTAAAGGATAAAAAAGAAGCGGCTCTTGTAATAGGACCTGCAGGAGAAAACGGAGTAAAATTTGCAAATATCGCATCTGGGCACAGGTTTCTGGGCCGGGGCGGGCTTGGTGCGGTAATGGGTTCAAAAAATTTAAAAGGAGTTGTTGTAAAAGGGGGCGACTATAAAATTGTTCCTGCAGACAAGAAAAAATTTGATAAGTGGAGAAAAAGGGGACAAAGGTATATCAATCAGAATGAAATGAGCTCATATCTTTTAAGAAACTTTGGTACCAATGCCAACCTTAATCTTAACAACAACGCAAATATTCTTCCTGTAAAAAATTTTACTTCAGGAAGGCATGATGACGCCCATAAACTTTCCGGTGAAACAATCAGGGAAATTCATGATACAAGTTTTTCAACATGCAAGCCGTGTGCAATTCTATGCGGCCATAAAGGGAACTTCAAAGGGAAAAAAGTAAGTGTTCCTGAATTTGAAACCGTTTCTCTTCTCGGCTCTAACCTTGGGATATTTGATTCAAACCTGGTTTCAGAATTTAATGAAATCTGTTCCAGAATGGGGATGGATACAATTTCTGCAGGAGGAACAATTGCATGGATAATGGAAGCCTCAGAAAAAGGAATCTATGATTCAGATCTGAAATTCGGCTCTTCTGAGGGTATAGAAGACTTTTTATACGATATTGCATATGCAAGGGGAAAAGGTGCTGAGGCAGCTCTTGGTTCAAGAGAGCTTTCAGGGAAATACGGCGGCAAAGACTTTGCAATTCAGGTCAAGGGAATGGAAATGGCGGCCTACGATCCAAGGGGAGCATTCGGACACGGGCTTGGATATGCTGTTGCAAACAGGGGAGCATGTCATCTTTCTGCATATGTCGTTGCCCTTGAAGTTTTTTTCGGACTTTTAAAGCCCGACAGTATAAGAGCAAAAGCTGATTTTGTAAAATTTTTCGAGGATCTTACCTGCGGAATAAACTCTTTGCAGACCTGTCAGTTCACAATGTATTCCTATACTCTCGAGCCTTTGCTGTCAAAGTATACACCGAATTTTATTTTAAATATTCTTATGATGAATATTCCAAAACTTGCAATTTCTCTTATTGACTTCAGCCTTTATTCAAAAATTTTTACTTCTGTAACAGGAATAAAAATGTCGATGTGGGGTTTCAGAAAGGCAGGGGAAAGAATTCATATGCTTGAAAGATATATGAATACAAGGGAAGGCGTTTCAAAAAAAGACGACACCCTTCCAAAGCGAATGCTTGAAGAAGGGCTTGATACAGACAAAAAGAAAAGGGTTGTTCCTCTTGAAAAGATGCTTGTTTCCTACTACAGAAAAAGAGGGTACGATTCAGACGGCATACCATTGAAATCAAAACTTAAAAAACTTAAGATTGCATCATAAATCCTGTGTGTTATATTGAGAGCAGATCAGTATTCATATGCTGGTCTGCTTCTTTTTTTCAGAAGTGTATTCATATTTAAACTTTATTGATAAGTAAAAAATAAATTTTAAATTTAAAGCATTAAGCACTCAGCTCAGGCCTTGCCCACTGCACGCTCATCAACCAGCTGAAATCAGTCTTTTTTTAAAAAAAATTTACGATTCGATTTATCCGCCCCTGTTCAGAGTTTCAAATACTGCAATCTTAAGCTTTTGTATTTATAAGTATCTGTTTTTCAAAAGTATAGGTCTTGTCAGTATGCTTTTGGTTATTTATTTTTAAATATAAAATAAAAATTTGAGAGTTTTCCAAAAACAAAAAAGTCTGAAAAAATATGAAAATTACTGAAAATAAAAGAATTTGAGTGTTTTAGAGTAATAATCTGCATTATTTGAGAAATTTAAGGTTAATTTGACAAATAAAATTAATTCCCATATCTTTATTCATCGCTAAAAATTTGAAACAGAATCTCATAGTTAAAATTTCTCTGATTCAGAAATATTAAGGAGGCAGTATGAGCGAACACGAATTTAAGGCTTACAATAAAAATAGTTTGAATAAAATCAAGTACTTGGATAAACTTCCGCCTGAAATCAGGCAGGATATAGAAGTATCTGCAAACATAATTCCTTTCAGAGTAAGCAGTTATGTTTTAGATGAGCTTATTGACTGGGAAAAGGTTCCGGATGATCCGGTTTTTCAGATGACATTTCCCCAGCCCGGCATGATAGGGCTGGAAAGGTTTGATAAATTAAAGTCTCTTTATATAAATAAAGACTGGGATAAATTCAAGGAAGAGGTGAGGGGGGTTCATTTTGCAATGAATCCTCATCCTGCAGGCCAGAAAGATCTGAATATCCCTGTTATGGATGGAAGAACTCTTCCCGGAATGCAGCACAAATACGATGAAACAGTGCTTTTTTTTCCAAGTCAGGGGCAGCTTTGCCACAGCTTCTGCACTTACTGTTTCAGGTGGGCCCAGTTTATAGGTCTTCAGGATTTAAAGTTTTCATCAAAAGAAAAGGAAAGTCTTTATAAATACATAAAAATAAATCCTCTTGTAACCGATCTTCTCTTTACCGGGGGAGATCCAATGGTAATGAAGGCTTCCATTCTTGAAAGATATGTTGAGCCCTTCCTGAATGAAAAGCCGGAAAATCTGCAGAATATCAGAATAGGTACAAAAGCTCTTGCATACTGGCCGTACAGATTTTTTGAAGATAAAGACTCTGATGACCTCATGAGGCTTTTTGAAAAAATAGTGGATAAAGGCTATCATCTTGCACTCATGTCTCATTTTTCGCACTACAGAGAACTTGAAACACCGGCTGTTGAAAAAGCAGTGAAAAGACTTAAGTCAATCGGGGTTCAGATAAGGTGTCAGGCTCCGCTTATAAAAAACATAAATGATGACAGCTATGTATGGGAAAGAATGTGGAAGGATCAGGTTCGGCTGGGCGCAGTTCCCTACTATATGTTTGTTGAAAGAGACACTGGACCTAAAAACTACTTTGAGGTTCCTCTGGTAAAGGCGTATGAAATTTTTACCGATGCCTATAAAAATGTTTCAGGCCTTGCAAGAACTGTAAGAGGGCCTTCAATGTCGGCAGGCCCGGGTAAAATTCTTATTGAAGACATAACTCAGGTAAGAGGCGAAAAGGTTTTTGTGCTTAAGTTCGTTCAGTCAAGAATAAAGGAATATGTGAACAAAGTCTTTTTTGCAGAATACAATGAAAAGGCGTCATGGATAGACGATCTTAAGCCCGCTTTTGGCGAGGCAGAATTTTTCTTTGAAAAAAAATACAATGAGTTCAGGGAGAAAAAAATCAACACACTTAAAAACTGCGTTAAGTGAGAATTTGAGCCGTTTTTTTAATGATAACTGCTTTAATTGTGCAAAAATTTTTTGATTATTATACTTGACACATTCATATTTATAGAACTAAGAAAATAGTTTCGGTACAAACCTGATACAGGAGACAAGTAAATGTCAGATGAATTACTAATTCAGTATCTTTACATCATATCCTTTCTTATAGGAGGGTTCCTTGCAGCATTTGCACCTTTTATAGTTGCATGGCTCATTGCACCTAAAAGACTGGATTCTTCAAGAACAATAGATACTTATGAATGCGGTATGAAGCCATTCGGAGAAATGTGGAACTTCAGATACGGGGCTGCATATTATCTTTATGCTCTTATTTTTTTGGCCTTTGATGTTGATGTTCTCTATCTTTTTCCTGTAGCAACAGCATTTCATTCTGTTGGAGCATGGAGGGGGATTTTTGAACTCTTTCTTTTTATAGGAATTTTATCCCTTGCAATAGTCTATGCCTGGAAAAAAGGTGTTTTCAGCTGGGAGAGGAAAAGGGTTTAAATAATGGATAAGTTTATTGAAAATATAAAAACCGGTGCATTAAGAGAAAACCAGGATTATTCAGGCCAGGGACTTGTTCTTAAATTCGCACAGGCTGAAACTTTGTTAAAACATTGTCAGGCAAACTCGCTTTGGCCGATGACATTTGGAATTGCCTGCTGTGCAATTGAAATGATGAGTGTCGGAATGGCAAGATTTGATGCTTCAAGATACGGAGCAGAAGTTTTCAGGCCCTCTCCGAGGCAAAGTGATGTGATGATTGTTGCCGGGACAGTCAATAAAAAAATGGCTGAAACAGTAGTAACTCTTTATGAGCAGATGCCTGAACCGAAATGGGTTATCGCAATGGGAAACTGCGCAATTTCAGGCGGACCTTTTGCAATTGAGGAAAACTATACTGTTATAGAAGGAGTGGATAAACTGATTCCTGTTGATGTATATATCCCGGGATGCCCTCCGAGACCGGAAGCTCTTCTTGAAGCGATTTTCAAGCTTCAGGAAAAAATCACCGGAAAACGTCATCCTTTCCCTCAAAACAGACATCCTTAAGGAGTTAGGGTTAATTATCATGGATACAGGCAAAGTAATAAATGAAATAGAAAAAATATCAGTCAGGTCGGAAAGCATACATATTCTTCCAGGTGTTGAGTATGAGTGCAGTGTTGCATCGGAAAACATCAGGGAGCTTGCTTCTGTTCTTTATAAAAATTCTTTTATGCTGCTTTTTGTGACAGCAGTTCATATTGAACCTTATCCTGTAGTGATTTATCAGTTTGTAAGCCCGGAATCAAAATTCAGAGTAAGGGCAAAGGTTTTTTGCACTGAAACAGGATCAGTTCCGACAATTTCAGATATTTTTAACGGAGCTTCCTGGTATGAAAGAGAGGTTATGGAGTTCTTCGGTCTTGATTTTGAAGGTCTCAAGGACAAACGTACCCTTATTCTTGATGAGTCTGACAAAGGTCTGAATCCTCTGCTTAAAAAAGAAGGAAAATCTTTGAGCGCAGAAGAAACAGGCTTTGAATAATAGCAGGTGTTTAACGGATTGGAAGTTCAGTTTATATTTTGGCTGACAGAATAAATTAACAGACACAAAGTCGCGGGAAATATAATTACAATGACTTTAATAAATGAAACCAAACCTGAAAATTTAGAATCAGACGCTCAGCACAAGTTTCTTTTAAACATGGGGCCTCAGCATCCCAGTACCCATGGTGTTTTAAGAATTGTGCTTGAAATGGACGGTGAGTATGTCACAGGAATAGATCCTGTAATAGGATACGGTCACCGTATGCACGAAAAAATAGCTGAAGTCAGACCGGCGCAGTCATTTCTTCCAAATACTGCAAGAATGGATTATGTCTGTGCTTTACCTTACAACCACGGGTATGTATCTCTTCTTGAGAATATGACCGGAATAGAAGTTCCCGAAAGAGCAGAGTATATAAGAGTTATTACAGTCGAGCTGAACAGACTTGCAAGCCATCTTCTCTGGCTTGGAACATTTCTTCTCGATCTTGGTGCTTTTACCCCTATTTTGTACTGCTTTGACGACAGGGAACATATTCTTGACATTCTTGAACGTCTTACAGGTTCAAGGCTAACGTACAGTTTTCACAGGGTCGGTGGTGTTTATGCCGATATAGACGACACCTTTATTGAAAAATCACGTGAATTCATGAAAAGGCTTGAAAAGAGATTTCATGTTTACGACAAGCTGGTGACAGGGAATATAATATTTCGAAAAAGAACCGAAGGTGTTGGAATTGTTACTTCTGACATGGCAAGAAGATACGGAATTACAGGGCCGAACCTGAGGGGAAGCGGAGTTGCATACGATGTCAGAAAGGCATTTCCCTATTCTGTATATGACAAGTTCGATTTCGAGGTTCCTGTGGGAACCAACGGCGACTGCCTTGACCGCTATTATGTAAGAATAAATGAAATGAAACAGAGCCTGAGAATTCTTTCCCAGGCTTTTGATATGATACCTGAAGGTGATATAAGAGCTAAAGTTCCCAAAAAACTGAAAATTCCCAAAGGTCAGTCTTCTTTTTCAGTCGAAGCTGCCAGGGGAGAGCTCTGTTATTATATGGTATCGGATGGAACCGATGTTCCATACAGACTAAAGGCGAGGGTTCCGTCCTATGGCAATCTTTCAGCACTTGCAGAAATTTGCGAGGGAATGCTTCTTGCTGATCTTGTGGCAGTCATGGGCAGTTTTGATCTGGTAATTCCTGAAATAGACAGGTAGAAAAATGGATTTTATTGCAAATTTACCACCACATTTTTTTAGAATACCCATTGCATTGACTCTTGTAATTTCACTTGTTTTCATCAATGCACTTATAATGGTTTATCTTGAAAGAAAAATCGCAGGTCATATGCAGTACAGGCTCGGGCCCATGGAAGTCGGCTGGCACGGCATTCTTCAGACTGCTATAGATGCTGTAAAGCTTATGTCAAAACAGCTTATTGTTCCGGAAAAGGCACATACCAAACTTTTCAGGATAGCACCGCTTCTGGCTTTCACTCCTGCTGTTCTGCCGTTTGCAGTAATGCCTTTTGCGCCAAAGCTTCAGGCTGTTGACATCAATATCGGAATCATATTCATTCTTGCCATGGCATCCCTGAACGTAATGGCTGTATTTGTTGCAGGCTGGGCTTCAAACAACAAATACGGACTTCTTGGAGCAATGAGATCTGTTTCACAGAATATTGCATATGAAATTCCGGTCCTTCTTTCCCTTCTTTCAGCTGTTTTTGTGGTAGGCTCGTTCAGTCTGGGTGAGATAGTGGGATATCAGGATAAAATCTGGCTCTTTATTGTTCAGCCTGTTGCTTTTCTCATTTATTTTGTTTCAAGTGTTGCTGAAACCAACAGGGCTCCCTTCGACCTTCCGGAAGCTGAAAGCGAACTCACCGCCGGTTTTCACACAGAATACAGCGGTATGGCTTTTGCTCTGTTTTTCCTTGGTGAATACACAGAAATGTTTGTTGTAAGCTCGATTGCAACAGCAGTGTTTCTCGGCGGATGGCACGGGTTTCCGTTACCGTTTTTCGAATATTCCTCTGTAGTATGGTTTCTGTTGAAAACATATTTTCTCATGTTTTTGATGATCTGGTTCAGATGGACTTTCCCAAGGGTAAGGTTTGATCAGCTTCTAAACTTTTCATGGAAGTATCTTATACCTTTTTCACTTGTAAATCTTTTAATTACAGCAGTGGTAGTGAAGCTATGAAAAAATATTTTACAGATCTTTTTTCAGGAGCAAAAAGTCTTATTGAAGGAATGATAATAACAATCAAAGCCTTTTTCTCTCCTGTTGCAACAGTTCAGTATCCAAGGGAAAAAAACATAATTCCTGATGCTTACCGCGGACATGTGATAATGGTTGTAAATGAAAAAACCGGCGAACATAAATGTATTGCCTGCGGAACCTGCGAAAGGGCATGTCCTTCCAATTGTTTTAAAATTCTGACAGAAAAAAAAGAGGGGGAGAAGAAAAAGACTCTTACTGCCTTTTACCTCGATTTTACAAAATGCTCTCTTTGCGGAATCTGTGTTGAGTCCTGCCCTGTGGGTGCAATTGAATATTCAAACGAATATAATCTGTCGGGCTTTACAAAAGAAGAATTTCACTATGATCTTCTTAAGTGCCTAAAGGAGACCTCATGCTGATTTATCATTATATATCCGAAATTTTATTTTTTGCATTTATAGTCCTGACATTTTTCGGGGGAATACTGGCTGTAAGGTCTAAGCTGATAATACACTCTGTTCTTGGGCTTGCCGTATGTTTCCTTGGAGTTGCAGGGCTTTATTTTTATCTTGACTCTCCATTCCTTTCAATGATGCAGATACTTATCTATGTCGGTGCAATCTGTATAGTTCTTGTTTTCGGAGTTATGGTGGGATACACCCCGACTCAGATAGCTGAAAAACACCTCAAGGGGAAAAACCTTGTTCTTGCAATTCTTGCAGGCGTTTCAGTTTTTTTACTTATGGCGGCAGTTATTTTCAGGTCGGAGTTTGTTCCTGCTGTGAAAAGAACCGGTGACTTTTCAATGGAGTGGCTTGGCAGGTCGCTTTTATATGACTATTGTCTGGCATTTGAATTGATTTCTCTTATTTTACTTGCAGCAATTGTCGGGGCAATAATTCTCGGACAAGGCGGAAGAGGGGATAATTAACATGTTTTTCAGTCAAACTTTGGAAACCTATCTGCTGATTGCCGTTTTTCTGTTTATTACAGGAATTTACGGGATGATTCAGCACAGATCATTTGTCGGTATGCTTATTTCAGCCGAGCTTGTGCTGAATTCTGCAGCTTTGAATTTTATGGCTTTTAATAAGTTTACTGCTCCTGACCCTGCTGTCGGTCAGGTTTTTACCTTATTTATAATGGGGATTGCCGCAGCTGAGGTTGCAATAGCCATAAGCATGGTTCTTGCAGTTTACAGACGCTACAGATGTGATGATCCTGACGATGTACATGAAATGAAACATTAATATCAATATTTCAAATATTTTACAGGAATTTCACCAATGGAAACAGTTGTAACCGGTAAATTAATGATAACAATAATGCTGCCTGCCTTAGCTGCTCTGTGGATAATGTTTTTTTCCGGGAGACCTAATTTAAGGGATGCGGGTGCAATAGTCGGAGCTGTTCTGACTTTTGGATCCATAGCGACTATGATTGCTCCTGAAATTATTGCAGGAGGTCATTATTCCTTTACCCTTTTTGAACTTGTTCCGGGTGTCAATGTTTCTTTTTTCATTGACGGGCTTGGACTCATGTTTGCGGGAACAGCCTCCTTTCTGTGGATTCTTGCAGCAATCTACTGCATAGGGTACATGAGAGGGCTTTCAGAGCATGCACAGACAAGATTTTACTTCTGCTATGCAGCTGCTGTCTGCGGCGCAATGGGAGCCGCTTTTTCAGCAAACCTTTTCACCCTTTATCTTTTCTATGAAATAGTTTCGATAATAACCTATCCTCTTGTTGCTCATCATCAGGACAGAGAAGCATACGAGGGTTCAAAGAAATACATAATTTATCTGATGTTTACATCAAAGGCATTTCTTCTTCCTGCCATGGCTCTTATTTACTGGCAGTGCGGAACTCTTGATTTTGCAACTTCAGGTATTGCAGAAGGCATATTTGCAGGCGATGCATCAAAAGGTCTTGTAATTGCAGTTTACTTCCTTTGTCTTTTCGGTTTTGCAAAGGCTGCTATCATGCCTTTCCACAACTGGCTTCCTTCAGCCATGGTTGCACCAACTCCTGTTTCAGCTCTTTTGCATGCGGTTGTTGTTGTTAAAGTGGGTGTGTTTTCAATTTCAAGAGTAATGCTTTCGGTTTTCGGAGTTAATCTTCTGTCATCGCTTCATCTAGGTCTTGTCACAGCATACATTGTCTCCTTTACAATACTTGCTGCATCGATGATTGCCCTTTCAAAAACCGACCTGAAAGCAAGACTTGCATATTCAACAGTAAGTCAGCTGTCCTATATAATACTTGGTGTTGCAATGCTTACACCAAACTCCATTACCGGCGGCCTTATCCACATTACAAACCATGCTTTTTCAAAAATCACCCTGTTTTTCTGTGCGGGGGCAATCTATGTTGCAACAAAGAAGAAGGATATCAGAGACATGAAAGGGGTAGGGTATCAGATGCCGCTTACAATGGCTGCATTTGGTCTTGCATCTTTAAGCATGATAGGCGTTCCTCCGGTTTCAGGCTTTGTAACCAAATGGTTTCTCGCCCTTGGAACCATGGACATAAACAACATGATTTTACTGACAGTTCTCCTTGTCAGTTCATTTTTGAATGCGTGCTATTTTGCTCCGGTATTCATCGGCTCCTTTTCAAGAATGCCTGAATCCACTGCAAATCTCGAAAAATCTCCACTTGTTGCAATGATGGTTATTCCACTTTTCATTACAGCGGTGATTTCAGTATGTATAGGTATATGGCCAGATCTTTTCCTTAAAATCATTAACCTTCTGGTGGATACAATATGATGGCTAAATTTTTCGGTTTTTTACAGCAAAAATCCAGTATTTTAAAGTGGTTGTTTTTTATCTTCCTTGCAGGAACAATTGTTTTTGACTTTTTTGTTCCACGAGACGGTCACGGTCATTTTTTCGGGGATTCAATAATTGGTTTCTGGGGTATTTTCGGAATTATTGGCTGCCTTGTGATGATTCTTGTATGTAAGGGGATAGCCCATTCTTATCTCATGAAAGATGTTGATTATTACTGGGAAGATGAAGACGAAGGGATAGTGAGATGACACAGGTTTCATTTTTAATGCATCCTGCATCGGTATTTTTTATTGCAGCTTTTTTTATGCCCTGGCTTAAAAAAAATAATTTTATGAAGCCTGCTCTTGTACTGGTGCCGGCAATTGCAATTTTTCAGATAAATTTTCTTCCCCAGGAATTCGGGAATGTAAGTTATCTTGGACTTGATCTTATTTTCGGCAGAGTTGATAAGCTTACTTACGTGTTTCTTAACGTTTTTACACTCATGTCTCTTATTGCCGGAATTTACAGTTCATATGTCGATGAGTGGGAGCAGCATACAGCAGCTCTTATTTATGCAGGAAGTTCGCTGGGGGTTACCCTTGCAGGTGACTATCTTACACTTTTTGTCTTCTGGGAACTTATGGCTTTTTCTTCTGTTTTCCTCATCTGGTACAGAAAAAAGAGAAGATCACACAAGGCAGGTCTGAGATATCTTATTGTTCATGCAACAGGCGGTCTTATTCTGCTTGCAGGAATTCTTATACGCCACAGCGAGGTGGGAAATTTTCTTTTTACTCCCATTGCACCGGAAACTGCAACATTCGGTGATTACCTCATAATGATCGGTTTCATGCTCAATGCCGCTGTTCCTCCGATTCATGCCTGGCTTGCTGATGCATACCCCGAAGCTTCGGTAATAGGTGCAGTATACATGTGCGCCTACACAACCAAAACAGCGGTTTATGTTCTGGCAAGAGGTTTTGCCGGGTTTGAGGCTCTTGTAATACTTGGTGCTGTAATGACACTCTACGGGGTTTTTTACGCGGTAATTGAAAATGATGCCAGAAGGATTTTAGCTTATCACATCGTTTCACAGGTCGGATATATGGTCTGTGCCGTTGGAATAGGAACAACAATGGCAATAAACGGTGCATGCGCCCATGCATATGCCCACATTCTTTATAAGGCTCTTCTTTTCATGGGAGTTGGTTCAGTCCTTGAAATGACAGGTAAATCAAAACTTTCCGAGCTTGGAGGCCTCTATTCAAGAATGCCGGTAGCGCTCATACTGACAGTTATAGGCGGAATTGCAATTTCAGGTTTTCCTCTTACAAGCGGATTCATAAGCAAATCAATGATTATCACTGCTGCAGGAGATGACCACAGAATATTTATAATGCTGATGCTTTTACTTGCATCTGTTGGTACATTTCTTTCAGTCGGGATCAAGCTTCCCTATTTTATCTGGTTTCACAAGGAAAAACCTTCGGTTCCGGATGCAAAGGAAGCTCACCTTCCAATGATAGGCGGAATGAGCATAGCGGCTTTTTTCTGTATAATGATGGGTTTTTATCCTGATTTTCTATACAATATGCTTCCCTATGAAGTGAACTATCATCCATACACAATGTATCATCTTTCTGAGACACTTCAGATTATCGGCTTTACCGGACTCGGCTTCTACCTTATGAGGAAAAAGCTTGTTCCTGAAGATAAAATTAATCTTGATATCGACTGGATTTACAGAAAAGCTGCAAATCCTTTCAAAAACTTCTGCGGCGGTCCCCTGTCAAAGCTTAACGACATTGCAGGTGAAGTGTACAGAACTGTAGGAACAAGGTCTGCCATGATGTTTGCCAGGGCAATGTCCTGGTTTGACTGGAACGGAATAGACTATGTGATTGACGGAAGTGCAAAAGAGACTCTAAACCTTGGCGACAGGGTAAGAATGCTTACAACAGGAAAAATTCAGCATTATATAGGGGCTGCTGTTATAGTCCTTTTTGCTGTCCTGATAATTATTGTACTTGTTTAGAAAATATAACCCTAAATTAATTTAACGGCTGATAAATATGGAACAGTTTTTAATTTTTGACAATGTTTCTTACCCGGTTTTATCGATGCTTGTATTTACTCCTATTCTTGGAGCAATAGGGCTTTTTTTCATCAACTCACAGTATATGATGAAGATATGGGGACTTCTTATTACGCTTCTTACAGCTGTAATATCAATTCCTCTTTATACAAATTTCGATTTAACAACTGCAAAGTATCAATTTGCGGAAGTTTACAGGTGGTTTCCTACCATTAATTTAAATTATGCTGTGGGAATAGACGGTATAAGCATTCTTCTTGTAATTCTTACAACGTTTGTGATGCCGCTTTGTATTCTATGCTCCTGGAACTACATAGACAAGCGTATAAGAGAGTTTCTCTTTGCAATTCTTATAATGGAATCAGCAATGATTGGTGTCTTTATTTCATTGAACACTGTCTTGTTCTACATTTTCTGGGAAGCGATGCTTATCCCGATGTATCTTCTTATTGCAGTATGGGGCGGTCCGAGAAAAGACTATGCATCGATCAAGTTCTTTTTATATACCCTGATTGCAAGTATTTTCCTTCTTGTTGCAATAATTGCACTTTATATAAATACAGGGACTTTTTTCATACCTGAGCTTATGGGAAGAAACTTTTCCTTTTCATTCCAGATATGGGTATTTCTTGCATGTGCTCTTGCCTTTGCAGTTAAAATTCCAATGTTTCCGCTTCATACATGGCTTCCGGCAGCGCACGTTGAAGCACCTACTGCAGGAAGCGTTATTCTTGCATCGGTCCTTCTCAAGATGGGAGGGTATGGTTTTATAAGATTCTGTCTTCCTATAACTCCGCTTGCAACTGAAGCCTGTGTTCCTTATCTGATTGCACTTTCACTTGCTTCGATAATTTTCGGGGGATATCTTGCTCTTGGCCAGAATGACATAAAAAAGCTGATTGCATATTCAAGTGTCGGTCATATGGGCTTTGTTACACTTGGTATTTTTGTTTTAAACAGCGCTGGCATAAAGGGTGCAATGCTTCAGATGATAAATCACGGTATTACAACAGGCGCACTCTTTATATGTATAGGAATAATTTACGAAAGAACCCACAGCAGGGATCTCAAGGTAAACTCTGCGCTTGGAATGTTCATGCCTGTTTATGTAACATTCCTTGGTATTTTTTCGCTTTCTTCACTTGCATTTCCAGGAACTAACAGTTTTGTGGGTGAATTTCTTGTTCTTCTGGGCGCATTTTCAAAAAGTAAACTTGTTGGTGCTCTGGCAATACCCGGAGCTGTTCTTGCTGCGGCATACATGCTGAGACTTTTACAGAAAATGGTATGGGCGGACAGTGACGGACACAAACACGGAGACGGAAGCGAAAGAGGGCTTTTTGATCTTGACTTGAGGGAAAAGCTGACTCTTGCTTTTTTAACTGTCTTTGTTTTCTGGATAGGTCTTAATCCTGAACCTCTTTTGAACATAATGGATGAAAGCATAAATCATCTTTTAATCCAATATAATGACGGAATAAGTCAGGCTGTTGAATCTTCGGAAGGTCTTCACCATGCACTGGGAGCTTTCAGGGGTTTTATTGCCGGATGATTTTATCAATAAAAAATAAATTAATTAAACTGGATTATAAAAAATGAATTTACTTTTATTTCTTCCTGAACTGGTCTTAATATCAATGATTTTGTTCTTTTTCTTCAGTTCTCTCGGATCAAAGAAAAAACTTGCATCGGATAAATCAGCCATTGCTTTTTCTGTTCTGGCTCTTTTTGCAGCCCTTATATCCTTTAATGCAAGAGGAGATCTTTTTTCAGGTTTTTACCGGATAGATCTGTATTCACAGACTTTCAAGGTCTTAATTCTGGGTGCTTTTTTTCTTGTTCTTGTTCTGTCAAGAGGGATCAAAAGCATAAAAAATGAAATAGCTCCGGAATATCTGATGTTTCTTGCAATAAGTACATTCGGGCTTACCTGTCTTACAAGTGCTGCAGAACTTGTTACAATTATTCTCTGCCTTGAGATTTCTTCGTTTTCACTTTATATTGCTATCCCGTTCAGATCTGACAGAACTACAAAAAAACACTATGAAGCAGGACTTAAATATATTCTTTTCGGAGCAGTTTCCACAGCGGTTACTCTTTTTGGAATGAGCTATATTTTCGGTCTTTGCCATACAACCGTATTAAAAGAACTTTTTGCAGTTCTGCCGTCTGTTTTAAATGAATCTCCTGCAGGGCTTATCGGTTTTGTTCTTATGCTTACAGGTTTTTTCTTCAAGCTGGCACTTTTCCCGATGCATTTCTGGACTCCTGATATTTACGAAGGATCGGCAAATGAAACTGCAGCATATATTGCAACACTTCCAAAAATTGCAGGACTTGCTCTTATTATCAAATTTGTTGCAATTTCCGGAGTTCAGTCAGGAGACATAATTCTGGTTCTCACTGTTCTGGCAGCTCTTTCAATGACTCTTGGAAACCTTTCAGCTCTTGTTCAGGAAGATATTAAAAGGCTTGTTGCATATTCAACAATTGCCCATGCCGGATATATCATGGTTGGTATTCTGAGTGCCGGATCAGACGGATTTTCATCCTCAATATACTATATAACCGGTTATGTTCTGATGAGCATAGCTCTGTTCTTTGTAATTTACAATCTGTCTGAAAACGGTGAAAACCTGACCCTGGATTCTTTGAAGGGACTTAGCAAAAGATCTCCTTTTCTTGCCTTCACCCTTGCTCTGGCGGCATTCGGCATGGCAGGAATTCCTCCTACAGTCGGATTTACAACTAAGTTTCTTGTTTTTACTTCAGCCATTTCAAAAGGCTATTATGCAATAGTAATAATCGGTGTAATAAATGCCGGAATTTCAGCTTTTTACTATTTAAAGCTTGTAAGAGCAGCCTACACAATGGGTGATGATACTGAAGAAAAATTTGCCATTGGTTTTGGAAAGGCGGCATTTGCTGTACTGATAAACATTGGAATTCTTGTGACAGGCGTTTATCCTGAACCGATAATTTCAAGAGCAGTGGAAGCTGTTAAACACATTTTTATCTGATGAAAAAAATATATTTCTATTATACACCCCTTTGTCCGAGGTCTTATTTTTCTCTTATGAACCTGAAAAAAGAGATAAAGGCTTCGGATTTTGAGGTGGAAGTTGTAAAAAAATTTTTTATAAGGTTTTATAAAAAAACTGTTTTGCCGCCGTGTATTGTTCTTGATGATAAAACTTTAAACGGCTTTTTTCTTACAAGATCAAAAATTAAGAATTTCCTTAAAACAGCTTATGAATGATAAAGAAAAAAATAAAAAATCTCTTTTCAGGGCACTGAAGGATTTAAAAAAATTCAGGATAAAAAAAAATCCTGACAAAGTAGATCTTGATGAAAAAAATCCAGGCTGGCAGGAATCTGAGGAAGAGTACCTTAAAACTCAGAAAGAGTGGCTTGAAAAGGTAAATAAAAAAAAGAAGTGAAGAATTTTAACCAGAGTTTTGGATATAAACCGTCTGAAAAGTTTTTCAGGATAAGAGAAAAAATTATCAGATGGAAGAAATTTATAAGTTATTATGAAAATGATTCCTGTAAAATCGAAGAAATAAGAAAAAATGCTTTAAAAGCCGCAAAATCCATAAAAAATAACACCCCCGGAAATATCTTCAAAATTTCACAGTCAAATCTCGAATGGGTAAGAGAATGCAATTCCGACTCAAAGGTAAATATTCTCTATATACACGGCGGAGGCTTTATTGCAGGTTCTCTTGATAATCACAGACCTTTTGCAAAAGTATTGTCCGGAGAACTTAATGCCGGTATTCTGATGATTGACTATCCCCTGGCTCCTGAGAATAAATATCCTGTCCAGCTGGACGAGGTAAAAAAGTCTTTTATTTTCATGAAAGAGAATTCTCCAAAAAACTCTGTCAATGGAATTCTTGGCGACTCAGCAGGAGCAAATATAGGACTTTCTGCAATTCTTAATCTTAGTGAAAATGAAAAAACAAAGCCGGATTTCGGGGTTTTTTTATCCGGATTTTTCGATCTTGCACTTCAGGGCAGATCAATTAAGGAAAAAGCGGATCAGGATTTTGTACTGAAACCTGAATTTTTAAAATTTTGCGCAGATTGCTATGCAGGAGAAGATGACTCCCTTAAAAACCCTCAGATCTCACCGCTGTACGGTGATTTCTCTTCCTGCTGCAGTCTTTTTTTTCAGGTCGGGACCTCAGAAATTCTTATGGATGATTCTTTGAGATGCCACAGAGCCGCATTGGAAAAAGGTGTAAGCTCGACTCTGTCTCTCTGGCCTGAAATGATGCACTCGTTTCAAAGTTATTATCCGTATTTTCCGGAAAGCATTTTTGCAGTCAGGGAAATAGGTCATTTTATTAAAGATTCTATTCCCAAACCTGGTTGACTTGTACTTTAGTTCTGTAGTAAGAAATATTTCAAATTTAACTGCAAGGAAGGGATTAGGAATGACTGAATTTGAAAAGATTTTTTCTTCTGAAGTTTTAAACGAAATCTTTCCATCTGAGAAATCCGATGAATTTTTTGAAGCTCTTTTTGGTGACAGTGAAGAAGGCGCCTATGATATTTCCCTTAAGTTCAGGGAAAAAAAAGATGATGAACTTATTTTCGATTTCAGCCTGGATCAAAGGCCGGGCAAATGTCTTGTATGCAGTCTTACCTACGGACTGCCAAAAGTTTTTGTTAAACACCCCGTGATAAACATCAGTGAAGTTGTTGAAAAAATTGCCGAAAAAATAGGCAAATCAGACTCCTCCCCCGAATGGGAAATTGGCAGCACAATTTCAGTAAGCAGAGAACAGCATCTCATCCCCCTCCATTTGAAATTAAATTAATTCTCTTCGAATAAATTATTTCATGCCGCTGAAGCAAGGCTGACAGGCAGGAAATAAAAAGAAAAAAAATCTAAAATAAATCTTAAACGGAGGCGAAAACAAATCACCTCCGTTTTGATTTGTAAGACGTTAAATTTTTTCAGATAAAGATCTCAGGCTCTTTTCTTTCGATGAAATTTATCTCGAGATCTTTTCTGTGCATTATAAAATCAACTGCATCAAAGAATTTTGACTCCACAGGACACTGTTTTATGCAGGCACAGCACTTTATGCATATTCCGGTTACAAGAGACACGTCATCATAATTTATCGAACCCATAGGACATATTTGAGCGCAAAGTTTGCAGTCAATGCAGTTTTCATCAGTAGACGGAGTGATTTTTCTGAAGTCATACAAAGGCCTTCCCTTATCATCCTTTACTACATAATACGGCCTGTATGGTCTGTTCCCTTTTACCTTCAGATCATTTGAATAAACCCCGGACTTTAACTTTGAATAAATCTTATGAGCAAATTTTTTTACAGTTTCCATGTCTGAGCTGTCAGGTCTTCCTGCTCCAAGAATATCTGAAAAAGAGTGCTGACCTATAAATGCCCCGGCTGCAATGACATTGAAGCTGTTTGATTCAAGAATGTCTTTTAATTCAATAAGAGCATCGTCATAATTTCTGTTCCCGTATAATACCACAGCCGCTGCAGGAGTGTTGCTGCCCTTTACTGAATTCAGGTAATCGAGGAGTACATTAGGGACACGGCCTGCGTAAACCGGAACACCTGTTATTACAAATTCATCCTGACCAAAAGATACAGGTTCTTTTCTTGAGTCAGGCAATGTGAAATCCAGGGTGTTCAGCTGAGCAGGTGTACTGCAGAGCTCTGAAATATATGAAGCAAGTGCTGAAACAACTTTTTTTGTGGTATTTGTAGGACTGAAATACATGGAATTTATTTTCATGGGAAAGCCGTTAATTTTGTGTTTTAAAATTTTAAAGTGTATGGCGGTAATTAATTTTTTATGATTTTTTCAAACAGGGCTTTATCCTTGTTTTTTCTCACATTTCGCCAGTCAAATATATTTCCGTTCATTGCAATATAAACTCCGTGCTCCAGGGTTTTTGCGCAGCAGTAGGCAAATCCGAGATTGAAAAGAGCGTCTGATTTTTCAACTGTAGCCGGAGCCATTGCTCCGGTAAGAACAATTGTCCTGTCAGTGATGTTTTCTCCGAGAACTGAAGCTGTCTGAACCATGGTATCTGTTCCATGGGTTATGAGAATTCTGTTCTCAGGAGATTTACGGCAGAATTCAAGCACTCTTTTTCTGTCTTCGTCAGTAAAAAAAAGGCTGTCTTTCAGCATGACCTTTTCTACTACGTATCTGGAATGGCATCCGGACTGCTGAAAAATTTCCTGAACATGGGTTGAGGAAAATGCAAGCTCGCCGCTTACTCTGTCATAAACTTTGTCAAGAGTTCCTCCTGTTATCAGAACTCTTATTGCAACATCCTTCATTATGCTGATTCCTTACTTTATTTTTAAGTAACAATAAAATTTTAAGCAGAGAATTTCATGATTTACAGCCTCTTGTCAATTCAGAATGTCAGCTTTAGTGTTTTATATTATTGTTTTTTCCCTTTCACAATGTCAAACAGACCTGCAGCAAGAGATTTCATGGATTCTGACTGAGCAGACAGTTCTTCGCTTGCAGCTGCAGCCTGCTCTGCAGTAGCAGCATTGCTTTGTGTGAAATTGTTTATATCATTTATTGCGTCAGATATTTTTGATATGGAGCTTACCTGTCCCTTTCCGGCGGTGTTAACTTCAGAGGCCAGCTGGGAAACCTTTTCAACTTTGTCCTTTATTTCTTCCTGTGCTTTTTTCACTTCCATTGAAACTCTGACTCCGGAATCAGCGTTTATTCTTGATTCTTCAAGAAGAAGGGCGGTGTTTTTCGCTGCTTCCGAAGACCTGCCGGCAAGTTTTCTTACTTCCTGGGCCACGACTTCAAACCCTCTT
This sequence comes from Desulfobacteraceae bacterium, assembly GCA_050253255.1. Lineage (GTDB taxonomy): Bacteria > Desulfobacterota > Desulfobacteria > Desulfobacterales > JACKCP01 > JACKCP01. Next base: position 24,891 of record JBFWJK010000009.1, read on the forward strand.
CCTGCTTCTCCGGCCCTTGCAGCTTCTACAGCTGCGTTAAGTGAAAGAATATTTGTCTGAAATGCTATTTCATCAATTATTTTGAGTATTTTTACAGTTTCATCTGAAGTTGCCTTTATTTTGTGTACAGCATCGACCATTTTTTCTATTGATTCTGAACTTTTATCTGCGGAATCTCCAGCCGATCTGGCAAGTCTGTCAACTTCCTCTGTATTAAGAGCATTGTTTTCTGTCATTTTTTTTATATCTTCAAGGTTTGAATAAACATCCTGAATTTTTTCCACCTGGACAGACGATGATTCTGCAAGTCTCTGGCTTGAAAGTGAAACTTCACCTGATGCAGTTGAAACCTGGTCAGAGCCCTCGTTGACGGCTTCAGTTATTCTTCTGACAGGCCCTTCAACAGTTTTGACAATAATAAAGATTAAAACCGCAATAAATGCTGCAATGGAAACAAAAACTAAAAAAGCTGCAGATCCAAGACTTTTCAGAAGTTCTTTATCAGCTTTTGAAAGAGACTGAACAACCTCAAAAACACCATGGATTTCTCCTGCTTTCCAGTTTTCCATTTTCGCACCCGTAGGATCAAGCCCTTTGTCATTGCCCCATAGAGTTTCTGATAGTGCAGGGTCACCGTGGCAGATAAGGCATGATTCAGTAAGCTTGACAGGCCTGAAATATTTTATACTGTTGCTTGCTTTATCGATAATATAGAGTTCTTCAAGGTTTTCATTTTTTATTTTTTCAATAACCTCAGCTTCCTGAGGCGTAGGCTGGTTTTCAGGATTTCTTGGATAAAACTTTGGAACTTTGAAAGTGTAATCACCAAGATCAGATTTTTTCATTGTAACATTCCATGCAGTGACAACTGGAATGGTCTTTAAAATTTTATCGATTTTTCCTTCAAGGCCCCATTTCTTAAGAGCTTCAAGTTTGAACACTCCTGCTTTCCATTTGTCCTCCATTTCCTCTCTTGCAGATTCTGATGCGAGAACCACAGCTCTTGCTTTTGAAACATATGAATTTACAGTTTTGTCTTTTGAATCGAAATAATACATTGCAAACATTGCCGTACAAAGTATCAGTGTCAGTGTAATGACCGTGACAAGAATTTTATTTCTAAGGGAAAATCTGTCTGATGAAAAAATAGGCATAAAATCCTCCGGAAATATTATGTTTTAAAAAAGTTTTGAGAAAACTGCAGGGATAAGTCAATTTTTAAAATATTATATTACAGTGAAAAAACAAATATAAATTTTAACATGTTCAATATTTCATTTTTAATGTTTTGCGAATATCTCTGTAGTTTTTTTATTATTTATCTGGATCATAAAAATAAAATCAATTCTCTTTCTGATATTTATTGACAGATAAATCACAAGAAATTAATATTGTTTATTCTTTCCAATATACTGAAATAAAAGAAAAATGTTTTAATTTTTTGAATTCATGTTTCCGGGCCTGATTTTGCAGGCTTATATTATTTTCACTGTAAAATAATAAGGGGGCAGGATGACTTGTATCTATAAATTCCCAGTTTAACGGCCGGATTTTATATAAATCAGAGAATATCCGGCCGCTGTCAAAGGCTGATACAGTCTTGATTCTTATAAGAAAATCCTTTTCAGCACATTACTGGTCTCATAGCAAAAGATTTTTCCTCATTATTATAATGCTTTTAAGCTGATGCATTTTTTCAAGGGACTGTATCTTAATTTAAATTTTTTAAAGGAGATATTTAAATGAAGAACAAAATTTTCTTAAGAACGGTTTTTATTTTTTATCTGCTTATTTTGCCTTCTCTTTGTCTTGGTTATACTTTCAATGCCGGTGCTCCGCTTTTTGGTCAGGAAACAGACTACTGGTGCGGTGCTGCTTCAGGGCAGATGATATTGTCACAGGGAAGTGTTTCAAAAACCCAGACTCAGGTTTGGGACAGGATACAGATCAATAAAAAGGACAGTCTTTTTTATACTGATCCTGACGGACTTTCTCAGACGCTCAATGACTTTGATTCAATGCAGTGGGCTGTTCTTTCAGGAGCAGCAGATTCACATGATGATGTAATAGAAAGCCTTATGGAAAGTATGGTCAGATATAAAAGACCTGCAGCCCTGCTTGTGAACCATGGTATGCACTGGGTTGTATGGAACAGCTTTGTTTCTGATATTGACCCGCTTCTTGGTGATGCTGAGCTTGGGTCTGCCGGCATAAATGATCCATGGCCTGTTAATCTGGGCGAGGCCTACAATCTTAATGAAACAGACTTCAAGACAATGTTTGCAATCAATAATTATGGACTTTATTCAGGCAGTTTTGTGGCGGTAATGCCTGTTCCTGAACCTTCAACAGCTTTACTTGCGGGACTTGCTGTTTTGTTTCTTGCTTTTATCAGGAAAAAAATTGTTTCTGCTGATTGAGTTTTGAGAATCTGATCTTGTCTCAGGTTTCAGTCCCTCCTTTTTTATAGTAAATGAGGGACTGAAATTACTGCTGTTTTGGTTTTATTTTATAATCATTTAAATTAGGTAAATTTCTGAAATTATAATCTTTGAATCAGATAAATAAATACAGGCAATCGGCTTTCTTCCTTTATTTTGTAAAATCGCGGCAGAAGTTCTCTCTTTTTTGGAGTATCTTTCAGCGGTGATAGATATATTGCGCCCTTGGATTGTTTTTTTGAATCGGCATTTTTTAAAAGATCTGCCAGTGAAGTTTCATGTTCAGGTGGTAAATTGTCTCCTGCCACGAAATTTCCTGTGATTTCAATTTGTTCAAAGGCGTTATTGATTTCCAGCATTTTTTTGAAAGCTTTTTTTACCTGATCAGAGGTGATCGGTTTGCCGAGCAGGGAGAGGGTTGAGGAATCAACGGATTCAAACCCGATATTAATGTAAGTGTAAAATGGCAATTGATTCAAATTTTCAAAGAAAGACTGCTTTGCTTTTAAAAAAGATCCCACACTGCCAAAAAGGTATAAAAATGGTTTTTGATCCAGACGCTGCCTGAATCCAAATGTTTTGTAAGCTTCTTTAGCAGCAAATAAAATAAGGTTTTCGTCTGCTGCAAGTGCATCATGATTGGCAAGGAACAGGGCATGATAATTTTCCAGCTCAGCACCAAAATGTTTTTTTAATTCTCTTATCTGTTCACAGATATTTTCTTTTGAGCGTGCCTGAAACTTCTGATTTGTTTTGACACAGCAGAATTTACAATTATAAAGGCATCCGTTTGCAATGGTCAAAGGAATGACATCATAATCTATATGCCGGGTATCTGGAGGGAGCACTGAAATTCTTCCCCCGATTATCTTGTTCAAGTTTTGTGAACGCTCATAAAGAATTCGTTCATCGTGGGCCAGTATTTTTTTTATCAGATCTTTTGCGTGGGGGTACAATCCTTTTGAATCAGCCATGTAGAGGTTTCCAAACAATTGAGCCCATTCTGCTAATGCACTCATAATAACAGGATTTGAAAAATAATTAATTTCCCATACAGGATTACTGGCATAAGGCAAGCAAGGGAGATAGTATTCACCCATCCAGGAAATAATACCGTCATCTCCGCTTTTATCACCCACAGTGTAATAGACCCAATCATTTCCCGCTGTCCGCTTGAACTGTTCAGCCGGATGAGGCCAGTCAGGCTTAAGACCCCGGATCGATTTTATTTCTCCATTAAGATTAAAGCAAAATTCAAAATTTGATGTTTTGATTTCGAAGTATTTTCCAAAGCGTAAAGGGTAGGTTTGTTTGACTAATTTATCAGGGCCTGATTTTTCCGCACTGATCATTAAACGCTGCTGATAAAAATTCATCTTTTTCCTTTTCGTTGGTCTTAAATATGCTGGAATTACTGATATAAAACTTTAGCCTGAATGTCAAAAGCGGCTTTCCTCGTTCCCAAACTCCAGTTTTGGAGTGTAAGATACTGATATAACAATAATTTTTATTCTGGTTTATTGTGTTGTCCGCAATCTCCTTCACGAGACTCTTTTATAGCATCAAGAATATCCTTAGTAGTTGCTTTTGTTTTTATGCCTGCAACGTCAAACGGGGATTTAGTAGGTTTAGTAACGGTGTTTGACAAGTTCTTTAATGGGTGACCCCTTTTATTAGCGATAAATTTCTTTTCTGTGGGCAACCTTTACAACCCATATTGTTAACTCGTTGTCCTGTATAGAGTAAAGAATTCTATATTTGCCAACCCTATATCGGTATCTTTCCTGTCCAGTAAGTTTTTTACTTCCAGGTTTTCGCGGGTCACTTCCCAATTCTTCGATACATTGCAGAATGCTGCTTAAATCTTTGTCTGGAATTGATTTAAAATCTTTCCAGACAGATTTTTTAAAATAAACTTTATATTCTGCCATCTTTTTTCAGCCTTTTTATCATTTCTTCATAGCTGATTAAAGACTCATCCTGCCTTTTTTCGAATACAGCAAGATCTTCTGCATCTTCAGCCAGAGCTTCCTTAACGGCATCATTAATAATCTCAGACATTGACCGTGAAGTTTCTAAAGATTTTATTTTTAAAGCCTGATGAAGAGCCGGGTCTAAATAAATTGTAGAACGTTTTGATAATGTGGACATATGTTACCTCCATATTTTTATAACATCATAACGCTGAAACATTACAATGTCAAATATGAAAGCGAACGTGTAAATTTAATTTTCCGCAGTGAATTTACCTGTAAATTATTATGGAAAGAACATCCTTTGAAAATGGGGTAAGCTTTTTTTCGGGCCGTTAAATCTGCCTCTTTGTGGTATTAAAATGTCATTTTTTCTAAATCAAAATAATTACTTACAGCCTGAATAATTTTATTTGATATTGGAGGAAAGGATTTTTCTTCGTTGCTAAGTTTCAGCTTGGGAATGTTTTTTTCAGCCGAAATTTGACTTTTTTTCAGCGATTTATTAAATCATATCATGTGGTTGGATATTGTATTTTTAATGGTCTTGACTTATTTATTTGTATTAGTTTTTATTTATGAGTCAAGAGTAGACTTGACCCCTATTATCAGGTACTTTAAAAGATTTTGGAATAAATCCCAAACACCTTGGTGCGGAAATGGGAATGACCATGGTGCTGCATACTCATAACAGAAAACTTGACTTTCATCCCCATATCCATGCTGTTGTTCCCGGAGGGGGAATAGATAAAAAAAGACGGCAGTGGAAAAAGAAAAAAGGCAGATATCTTTTTAACCAGAAGTCTGTGGCAAGAGTATTCAGAGCCCGTTTTATTGATGAACTCAATAACCTTGAGTTTAAAATACCCGGAGGAGTCATATCTCAATGGGTTGTGGACTGCGCCCGGGTTGGAAAAGGTCTTTCTGCTGTAAAATATTTATCAAAATATTTGTACCGCGGAGTTATAAGTGAGAAAAATATTATTTCCGATAAAAACGGTTTTATAACTTTCAGGTATACAGAAAGTAAAACAGGAAAAACAAAATACAGAACCCTTAAAGGAGAAGCTTTTCTTCAGCTCATCAGCTTGCACGTTCTGCCGTCAGGGTTCAGGAGAGCCAGAGATTACGGTTTTCTTCACAGCAATGCGAAAAAGATGCTGATTCTGGTTCAGCTTGTTCTTCATGTAAAAATCATAAAGTTTGAAACATCTCCTGCTCCTGCTTTTAAATGTCCCAAATGCAAAGCTGCAATGAATATAATCGGGTTTTGTTTGAAACTGAAGGTCCCCGGGTAGAAATAGTTCCGGCTGTAACCAGGCTGAAATTTTTAAAAAAAAGGAGATTTAAACTTTATGAAATAATTTGATATTTTTTGAATGCCTTTTCAGGCAGCCGCATATCTGCGTTCTTTATTTTTAAAGCTCTTATAAGACTTGCTTACAGCGACACTTCTTAAAAAAGATATTTTCTTATATATGAAAGATTATTCTAAAAGAAACCGGGCTTGTCCAACACCGGATAAGATTGTGGCTTCCTGCGGTCGCACAATCTATCCTTATTCGTTAGCTTTTCTATTAAATTCTTTTGGTTATCAGAATATGTATTTTTCATTACGCAACTGAGTATGAACCAGTACCAGCAGCTATTAGCTGATTCTGATCGTTATGAAGCTCAATTCTTGTAACAGCAATCCTGTTTCCTGTTCTCAGCACATAGCCAGTGGCTACAAACCACTTACCAAGGCCCGGTCTCAAAAAATCCACGCGCATGTCAATAGTGCTTACTCGGCTAAACCGCTTCAGCCTTGCATCTAAAGTTTCATCTCTCATTTTTTGTTGAAGACCAATAAATGCGGAGAGTCCTCCAGCAACATCAATGACTGATGATATTGCACCTCCATGCAGCATTCCACGATTGTACTGCCCCATAAGCTCATCCCGCATTTGAATTGAAACGCTTACCCCCTCATGATTGATCGACTCAACTTTCAGACCCAATATTTTATTAAATGGAATCTTTTCATTGAATAATTCATTTATGGCAGAAACAAATTCCTCGTCATTTATAAAACTGTCCATTTAATCTCCTTGGAAATAACCAACAGTGTTAATATATGGAAAAATTCCACCTATCAAACTTATATAATAGAATTTTTTCCAGTTTATCAAATATTTAACTGCAAAAATTGAAAATAATAATAATTTTTTTCCACTTTTCAAAAAAAGATATTTAAAGTAAATTGTAAATAACAAAACCATTATTTAAAAAACTTGTCAATTAATTAAAGATTTAATTTTTAATACCCTGAAATTAATAAATATTTTGAATAAAAATTGATTTATTCCATTATTTTATAAAAAGTAAATTTCCATTATATTTTATATATAGGTGTTTTATGGAAAAATGATTTATTTCCCATATTCTTTGAATAAATTCAATATCCAAAGGCAGCCTCATGAAAATCAATCAAACAATAAAGTTCAAACCAAATCCTGATTTGAAATTAATGGACCAGGTTAAAGAGGTTTTAAGGTATCATCACTATGCATACCGCACAGAGCAAACATATTGTGCCTGGATAGTAAGATATATAAAATTTCACGGGTCAAAAAAACATCCTTCATTAATGGGGAAAAAAGAGCTTGATTCATTCTTGAGCTATCTTGCTGTTGAAGAAAAGGTTTCGGCCTCAACCCAGAAACAGGCTCTTAATGCTCTTGTTTTTTTATATAGAAATGTTCTTGATATAAATATTGAAGGGATGATTGAACCTGTAAGGGCAAAACAAAGAAAACATTTTCCTGTTGTAATGACAAAAAATGAAATTAAAAAACTTTTTATGCATATGTCAGGAACTCATCTTTTGATGGCAAGGCTAATGTATGGAAGCGGGCTTAGGCTCATGGAATGTGTAAGGCTCAGAATTCAGGATATTGATTTTGAAAATAAGCAGATTTATGTAAGGGCCGGAAAAGGAAATAAAGACAGGATAACTGTTTTGCCAATGTCTTTAAAAGATGAGCTTCAAATTCATGTAAACCGGGTGAAAGAACTCCATGATGAAGATCTGGAAAACGGATTTGGAGAAGTGTATCTTCCAGGCGCACTGGGAAAGAAATATCCAAAAGCTGCAAAAGAATTTGGATGGCAGTATGTTTTTCCTTCAAAAAAACTAAGTAAAGATCCCTATACAAATATTGTAAGAAGGCACCATGTAATGGAATCGGGATTGCAGAAAGCAGTAAAAAGAGCTGTAACAAATGCTGAAATTTATAAAAAGGCAACATGCCATACCTTAAGGCATTCTTTTGCAACTCATATGCTTGAAAATGGTGTAAATATAAGGGTTCTGCAGGAACTTATGGGCCACTCCGATGTTAAAACCACAGAAGTTTATACCCATGTAATGCAAAAAGACATAAATTTAATTAAGAGCCCCCTTGACTGAGCAAAAAAAATCCCGGCATCTGATACCGGGATTTTCTGATTAATAAAAATATTAATTATTGGGGACTATAGTTTTTCAAAAACATACCCGCCGGTTTCGTCATTGTAGTCTGCTTCACACCAGTAGCCCAAAGATGATGCTTTCTGAAAAAGAACTATCGGGTCATAAACTTTTTTGCCGCCTTCAAGTTCTGTCAAAATTTCTTCAATTTCATTCAGCTCTTTATCTGGTACAAAAAAAAGTTTTTCATCTTCTTTTTTTTCATTGTTTTTTCTTTCAAGAAAATCTTTTAAAGTCTCCATTTTTCCTCCGGTTATACAATCGAAATAATTTTAATGTCTGAAAATTTATCCCCACATTACAGGATTTTCTCCGGTTTCAGAGATAAAGTTGTTTGTTTTTTTGTCTATAAATTCAATGGTTTCAAAGGGAAGATTTATGCTTAGAGCTTTTGCATTTTCCTTTGACTGATTTTTATTTCTTGCTCCTGCAATTGCTGCTGTATTTTCTTTGCTTTTTACCCATGCGAGCGCAAGGTCTGAAAGTGAAATTCCAAGATCTGATGCAACAGGCTTTAATTCTTCAATTATTTCAAGTGCCTTTTCAAAGGTTTCACCCTGAAAAAGCTTGTTTGATGCTCTGTTGTCGCCTTTTTCAAACTTGTGGCCTTTTTTGAATTTACCGGATAAAAGTCCCTGTGCCATAGATGAATATGAAAGTATTGTAATATTGTTTTCTATGCAAAATGGCATTAAGTCATTTTCAATATGTCTCCATAAAATCGAGTAGGGCGGCTGAATGGAATCTATCGGGTAAAAACTTATTGCTTCTTTTAGCTGTTCAAGGGAAAAGTTTGATACTCCGACAGCTCTTATTTTCCCCTGTTCCTTTAATTTTGACATTGCTTCAAGGGTTTGAGAAACCGGAACTTTTTTTGAACCAAAACTTCCTGCAGGCCAGTGTATCTGGTAAAGGTCGATATAGTCTGTATCCAGGTTTTTCAATGATTTTTCACAGGATGAAACAAGTTTTTCCTTTGAAAGGTTGTGCGGGGCTGCTTTTGTAGCTATTACAACTTTATCTCTTGCTCCTTTTAAAGCCTTTCCAAGAATTCTTTCAGAATGTCCTTTCCCATACATTTCAGCAGTGTCAAATGTTGTTATGCCGCTGTCAAAGGCGGTTTTTATGGCCTCGATACTGTCTGAGTCCTCAATCCCTGTCCACATCTGCTTTCCTGCCTGCCAGGTTCCCATTATTATTTTTGAAATTCTGATATCTGTTGAACCAAGGTTTAAAAAATTCATTTTTTCTCCATTTTTTTAAATATAATAAGAGTCAGGCCTTTAAAATAATTTTTAAGGCCTGACCGTGAAATTTAAAATTCATTTTTTAAAATTAATTACAATAACAGTTTTGTCCAGAGTATTATTTAATATCTCTTTTTTTGTAGAGTAAAAGACTTGTGCTTACAACCATTATGCTGCTCATGCTCATTGCAAAGGCAGCAGCCATGGGGTTGAGCTGTCTGAGCCATCCCGGTATTTCGGGAAATGGGGCGAGAATGCCTGCTGCAACAGGGATAAGAATTATGTTGTAGATAAAAGCCCAGAAAAGATTGAGCTTTATGGTTTTAAGGGTTTTTCTGCTTAAACTGACAGAATAGGGCAAAAGTCTCATTTTATTTCCGGGAAGAATTATTTCAGCAGATTCAATGGCAACATCTGTTCCTGTTCCAAGGGCTATACCTGAATATGCTGTTGCAAGGGCCGGAGCATCATTTATTCCGTCTCCAACCATTGCAGCAAATCCGTATTTTTTCTGATAGTCCTTAACAAGCTCTGCCTTTGAATCCGGGGTTGCTTCTGCAATGTAATCGTCAATTTCAAGTCCTTTTGCAGTATTTGCCGCAGTTTTTTCATTGTCGCCTGTAAGAAGTGTAATTCTCAGTCCAAGGTTTCTGAGTTCTTTTACAGCTTCTTTGGAATCTTCCTTTATTTCATCATAAATCTCAAAAATTCCTTTTATGCTTCCGTTTTCAGATAAAACAGCAGGAGTGTTTCCCCTCGATGAAATATCCTCTAAAATTGAAAGAGCCTTTTTAGACATATTTTCAAACCATGCAGGCTTTCCGATTTTATATTCTTTACTGTCAACTATGGCTTTTACTCCCATTCCTCCAACTTCTTCAAAGTCCTTGCATTCTTTCTTGTCAGCATTTTCTGCTAAAGCTTTTTCTGTAATTGCTGTTGAAACAGGGTGGCTGGAGTTTTTTTCAACAGAAAGGGCAATGCTTAAAAGTTTTTGTTCATCAAAATTTTCATCAACATTGTAAATATTTAATACAGAAGGTTTTCCCTTTGTAAGAGTTCCGGTTTTATCGATAATAATTGTTTTAACTGAGGCAAGCTTTTGAATGGCTTCACCGGACTTGAATAAAACACCTGAAACAGCTCCTTTTCCGGCACCGGCCATTAATGCTGTCGGGGTTGCAAGACCCAGCGCACAAGGGCATGCAATTACAAGAACTGCTGTAAGTCTTATGAGTGAGGCTGTGAAGTCGCCTGTAAAATAATACCACAGAGAAAATGTTATTAATGCGGACACAATTACAAACGGTACAAATACAGCTGCAACCCTGTCTGCAATTTTTTGAACAGGAGCTTTGCTCCCCTGGGCATGTCTTACAATTTCAACTATTTTGGCAAGAACACTGTCTTTTCCGACTGCGGTTGCTTTTATCTTGATGAGCCCGTTTACGTTTAAAGTTCCTCCGGTTACTTTGTCACCCGGATTTTTGTCGGCCGGAACAGATTCTCCTGTAAGCATTGATTCGTTTATGGCTGATTTTCCGTAGATTATTTCACCGTCAACAGGAATATTCTGTCCGGGTTTTACAATTATTATATCGTTTTTTACTACATCTGAAAGATTTATAGTTTCAGTTGTTTTGTCTTCGTTTTCTTTTAATACCTGCTTTGGAGCAAGATTAAGAAGTTTTTTTACTGCTTCTCCTGTTTTGCCTTTTGTCCTTGCTTCAAGCATTTTACCAAGTTTAATCAGAGTTATGATTACAGCTGAAGTTTCAAAATACAAATGCTCTCCTGTAAAAGGTGTAAATAAAACTGCAAGAGAATAAAAATATGCAGCCGAAGATCCAAGGGCTACAAGAACATCCATGTTTGATGAACCGTTTTTCAGGCTTGTGTAAGCTCCCTTGTAATAGTCTGAGCCTGTAAAAAACTGAACCGGAGTTGCAAGAAGGAAAAGAATAATTCCAATTATGTAGGAATCCGGATATGAAGGAAGAATATCTGTCATATCAGCTGTCATTGAAATAATGAACAAAGGAATTGTAAAAACAAGGCCTGTTATGAATTTGATTTTCTGATTTTTAAGCTCTTTTAAGTCTTCTGAGAGAAAATCATCCTCATTTTCCATTTCAAAGGCTTTAAATCCTGTTGACTCAACTTTGTCTGAAATATTTTTTACAGAAATAACAGTATTTATAAATTCTGCTTCAAGCGTTTCATCCGCAAGATTTACATTCGCAGATATTATTCCGGGCATTGAATTAAGGTTTTTTTCAATACTCATGGAACAGTTGGTGCAGTGCATTCCTGAAATTTTGAAAAAAGCTTTTCTTGTTGAGACATTGAATCCTGCATCTTTTAATGCATTTTTGACTTCCTTCAAAAATTTAG
>JBFWJK010000010.1:0-35160 GCA_050253255.1 Desulfobacteraceae bacterium
AAACTCCACATCGTCTGCTATTGGAGATTTCGGGAAAAGATAAAAGGCACCCTGGGGTTCAACAAAATCATATCCTGCTTCCCTTAGTCCATCGCAAAGAATCTGCTTTTTCTTTTCATAGGCTGCAATATTTACGCTTGCACCCTGAATTTTTCCCACAACTCTCTGCATAAGCCCGGGAGCGTTAACAAAACCAAGAATTCTGTTGCATAGTGCCATACCGTTAAAAAGCTTGTCTTTATCGTCAGCATTTGGACAAATTGCAATATATCCTATTCTTTCTCCTGCAAGTGAAAGCTCTTTTGAATATGAAGTTGCAACTATTGAGTTTTTATATGCTCTTAAAACACCAGGAACCACGGCATTGTTATATGCAATTTTTCTGTAGGGTTCATCTGAAATAAGATAAACAGTTTTTCCAAATTCCTTACTTTTCGCTTCAAGAATTTCACCAAGTCTGTCAAGCTCTTCCCTTGAATAAATCACACCTGATGGATTGTTTGGAGAATTTATCAAAAGAGCTCTTGTATCTTTTGTTATGGCTTTTTCAATTTCATTGAAATCAAGGCCGAATGTTTCTGTTGAAGGTACGGTAACAAGCTCTCCCCCGTGATTGTCCAGATAAAAATTATATTCAACAAAATAAGGCTTTGAAACCACAACTTTCTCACCCGGATTCAATATGGTTTTCAAAACCACGTTCAATGCCCCTGCAGCACCGCAGGTCATCAAAATTTCATTTTCAGTTAATTCAACTTCCTGATCAACCGATGCAGCCTTTGCAATTTCGGCTCTAACCTGAGGATAGCCCGGATTTGGCATATATCCGTGAATTCCTTCAGCTTCAACAGCAGCTTCAGTCATAAGTGCTTCATGAAATTCCTTTGGAGGAGGAAGGTTTGGATTTCCAAGGCTTAGGTCAAATACGTTTTCCGCACCGTATTTTGCCTTCATTTTTGCACCCTCTTCGAACATTTTTCTAATCCAGGATGATTTTTCCATGAAAGACTCAATTTTTACCGCTATAGACATGTTTCCTCCCTTTTCATTAATCAGTTAATGCATCTATTCCCTTATTTCTTTCTTCAAAAAAATTCTTTTTAAAATTTTTGTAATCTGAATTTGAAACAGCATTCCTTATATTCTTCATAAGATCAAGATAATAATGAAGGTTGTGAATTGTATTCAGCCTGTAGGCAAGAAGTTCCCTTGTTTTATAAAGATGCCTCAGATAGGCTCTTGAATAGTTCTGACATGTTTCACATGAGCATTGAGGGTCAACGGGCAGAGTGTCGCTGGAATATCTGGAGTTTGCAATATTCATATCTCCGCATCTTGTGAAAAGTTTGCCGTTTCTTGCATTTCTTGTGGGCATGACACAGTCAAACATATCAGCACCAAGTCCGACAAGTGTTACAAGATCTTCAGGTGTACCGACACCCATTACATATTTCGGCTTGTTATCCGGAAGCATTGGAAGATTGTATTCTGCAACCTCATACATAAGCTCAGGAGGTTCTCCAACACTGAGACCTCCAACGGCAAAACCGCTGAAATCGTTTTCGCATATCTGCTCAGCGGAAATTCTTCTCAGGTCCTCAAACATACCTCCCTGAACAATGCCAAACAGTGCATTGTTTCTTCTTTCATCCTGCTTCCATCTGTCAAAGCATCTTCTGGCCCATCTTTTTGTAAGATGCATTGCACTTTCAATCTGTTTTTTATCAGCAGGATATCCAACACACTGATCAAGACACATCATAATGTCGGAACCGATACAAAGCTGAATTTCAATCGATTTTTCAGGTGTCATGAGATGACGGGAGCCGTCAATATGTGACTGGAAAGAATACCCCTCTTCAGTAATTTTTGAAAGCATTGCAAGGGAAAAGACCTGAAATCCTCCACTGTCTGTAAGGATGGGCCTGTCCCAGTTCATAAATTTATGAAGTCCGTCAAAAAGATCTAAAATTTCCATACCAGGTCTTAAATACAGATGATAGGTATTTCCAAGAATTATCTGTGCATTTACTTTTTTAACATCTTCAACACTTAAAGCCTTGACGCTTCCAAGTGTCCCGACAGGCATAAAAATAGGGGTTTCAATTTTTCCCCTGGATGTCGTTATTATCCCTGTTCTTTCAAACTTATCTCCGCCGTTATTTAAAACTTCAAAAGAAAACATCGCCATTCTCTCCAAAAAAATCATTCATCCAAAAATTTTCTATTCTCACGTCTTTCAAGAAACATTGCATCCCCATAGCTGAAAAACCTGTATTTTTTTTCCACGGCTTCCTTATAGGCTTTTTTTATGAGATCAAATCCTGCAAATGCAGATACAAGCATCAAAAGCGTACTTTTTGGAAGATGAAAATTTGTTATGATTGAATCAACTATCTTAAATCTGTAGCCCGGATAAATATAAAGATCGCACAACCCTTCTCCAGGATCTACAAAGCCATTTTCACTGCAGGCATATTCTAAGGTTCTTACACTGGTTGTTCCGACAGCTATAATTCTTTTACCGCTTTTTACAGCTTCATTTATCTTTGATGCATTTTCTTTGTCTATAAAATATTTTTCCCTGTGAATATTATGTTCTCTTATGTCATTGCATTCCACAGGACTGAAAGTACCGTAACCTACATATAAAGTTATTTCTGCAAAATCAGCACCTTTATCTCTGATCTTCTGAATAAGTTCTTCAGTGAAATGAAGTCCTGCAGTCGGTGCTGCAGCGGCCCCTTCATTTTTAGCATATACTGTCTGATATCTTGACTTGTCGGAATCAAGATTTTTTCTGTCCTGCCTTTTAATATAAGGAGGCAGGGGAAGTTCTCCTGCCGTATCTATCTCTTTTAAAACATCTTTTTCACTTGTAAATAACAACTTTACCTTTTTATCATCAATTTCTTTTACTTCAGCGCTTAAACTCTCAGTTATTAAAAGCCTGGAATTAATCTTCGGTCGTCTTGAAGCTCTTACAAGACAGTAACATTCAAACATCCCATTTTTTTCGAATGATTCAAGACCTTCAAGATAATCTAGAATTAAAATCTCAACTTTTCCTCCAGACTCCTTTCGGCCGAAGAGTCTTGCAGGAACAACCTTAGTGTTGTTTATAACAAAAAAATCATTTTTACTGACAAGAGTTGAAATATCCTGAAATGCCAGATGTCTGAATTCCTGATCTGCGCCTGAAACATGGAAAAGCCTTGATTCATCTCTTTTTTCTGAAGGATTCTGAGCTATTAAACTTTCCGGGAGATAAAAATCATAATCATTAATTGAAAACATGTAAGCTGTGCCGTAATTTTATAAATTAAAAAGGAGAATGGACTTTCGTCCATTCTCCCGACAAACTATTAAGACCTTATTTTACAGAAAAAATCTGATTAGATAAGGAATGGTACAAGTAGAAGTGCAACAACGTTGATGATCTTGATCATTGGGTTGATTGCAGGACCAGCTGTATCTTTGTACGGGTCACCTACTGTGTCACCGGTAACAGCTGCTTTATGAGCGTCGCTTCCTTTTCCACCGTAGTTGTTGTCTTCGATGTATTTTTTAGCGTTGTCCCATGCTGCACCACCAGTTGCCATAGAGATAGCAACAAAAACACCAGTAACGATAGAACCGATAAGAAGACCGCCAAGAGCAACTTTACCAAGAAGAAGTCCAACAATGATTGGAGCAACAACAGGTAGAAGAGCAGGAACGATCATTTCTTTTAGAGCAAACTGAGTTACAATATCAACACATGCTGCATAATCAGGCTTTGCTTTGTATTCCATGATACCTTCGATTTCACGGAACTGACGACGTACTTCTTCAACAACAGCACCACCAGCGCGGCCAACAGCATTCATTGCTATAGAACCGAAAAGGTAAGGAAGAAGACCACCAAGGAAAAGACCGATAAGAACATTAACGTTTGAAAGGTCGAATACTATTTTAGCTGCGCCGCCCTGAATAGCGAATTCTTCAACGTAGCAGGCAAAAAGTACAAGAGCTGCAAGACCGGCAGAACCGATTGCATAACCTTTTGTAACAGCTTTAGTTGTGTTACCAACAGCGTCAAGAGCATCTGTAACTTCACGAACTGAATCTTCAAGTTCAGACATTTCAGCGATACCGCCTGCGTTGTCTGTAATTGGACCGTAAGCATCGATAGCGATAACCATACCGGTCATTGAAAGCATAGCAACAGCTGCAACTGCAATACCGATAAGACCTGCAAAGTAGTTTGCAGCACCGATAGCAATACAGATTGTAATAACAGGAGCTGCAGTAGACTGCATTGAAACAGCAAGACCAGCAATGATGTTTGTTCCGTGACCTGTTACAGAAGCTTTTGCAATGTCTTTAACAGGCTTGTAGATACCTGTGTAGTATTCTGTAATAACAACGATAACAACAGTAAGAATAAGACCTACAAGAGTACAGTAGTAGATATTAAGAGCTGAAGCATCGATACCTGTTACGAATTTTTCACATGCAAAGTAGAAAGCAACAGCTGCAAGGATAGCTGCGCCGAACATTCCCTTGTAAAGAGCGCCCATGATGTAGTCGCTGCCTTTTCCAAGACGAACAAAGAAACTTGCAACAATTGAAGCAATAATAGAAATTGCGCCAAGAATAAGAGGGAATACAACGATTTCTGCATTTGCAGGGTACTTAAGGTGAAGAAGAAGCATAGCTGCAACAACAGTTACTGCATATGTTTCAAAAAGGTCAGCTGCCATACCAGCACAGTCACCAACGTTATCACCAACGTTGTCAGCGATAGTAGCAGGGTTTCTTGGGTCGTCTTCAGGAATACCTGCTTCAACCTTACCAACAAGGTCAGCACCAACGTCAGCACCTTTTGTGAAGATACCGCCGCCAAGACGAGCAAAGATAGAGATAAGAGAACCACCAAAACCTAGAGCTACAAGAGGTCCAACTTCACCGGTAATTGTGTAGAAACCTGCAACTGAAGTAAGAGCAAGACCGGCAACGATCATACCGGTAACTGTACCGCCCCTGAAAGAAAGAGCAAGACCAGCGTTTAGTCCGTTTCTTGAAGCTTCTGCAGTTCTTACGTTAGCAACAACTGAAACTCTCATTCCAATGTAACCTGCTAAGAAAGAAGCAACAGCACCAACAACAAATCCAACTGCGTTCAAAAGACCAAGTCCGAAAAAAATAACGGCTGTGATGATAACACCAACAATAGCCATGGACTTAAGCTGACGGTTAAGGTAGGCAATAGCACCTTCCTGAATAGCACCGGCGATTTCCTGCATTTTTGCGTTTCCAGCAGGAGCTCCCTTTACGATACCAGCAAGTATCAAAGAAAAAAGGATACCTGCGACCCCTACCAATGTACAGGTAAGAGGCAAATTAGACATCAAGACTTCCATACGATCCTCCTTAAAAAAGTTAAAAACTACTTATTAAAATTATTCATACATGCCGTATAACCGTTTAAGATAATCTCTTCTGCGGCTTCTGCGGCTTTTTCAATCCCGTTTTCAATTACTTCAATTTCATTTTTATCAAAATCATGGAGAACATAAGAAGTGACCTGTTCTCTTCTTTCAGGACGGCCAATTCCGATTTTTATTCTTCCGAACTGCTCTGTCCCTAAATTTTCTATAATTGATTTGACTCCGTTGTGCCCGCCGGCTCCACCCTGTTTCCTAATACGGATTTTGCCGGGTGGCAAGTCCAAATCATCATAGACTATAATTATTTTTGAAGTATCAACATTAAAATACTGCGAAAGATCTCTTATGGGAAACCCGCTTCTGTTCATATAGGAGAAAGGTTTGAGAAGAATAATATCTTTATTCTTTCTCTTCCCTTTCCCGAAAATTCCATTAAATTTTTTTTTATCGACAGGTATACCGAATAAATCAGAAAGCCTGTCAATAAATTTAAAACCTACATTGTGCCTGTTGCCTTCGTAAGTCTGCCCGGGATTACCGAGACCTGCAACAAGCCATATATTTTCTGACATTTAAATTTTTACTGCCTAAATTATTTATTCAGTTGCAAAACGGAAAATGCTGTTTCTGCTGATTTTCATATGAATCAAACAAAAAGAACAATTCCCGGTCAATCAATTTTTATTCTTCAGCTGCTTCTGTTTCTTCAGCACCTTCTTCAGCTGAAGCTTCTTCGCCTTCATCACCTTCGTCAGACTCTTCTGCAGCAGGAGCAACAATTGTTACAACAGTAAAGTTAACATCTGTAAAGACTTCCAGATTATCTCCAAGCTCAATTTCTTCTATATGTACTGAATCGCCAAGACCAAGACCTGAGATATCTACCTTTATCGATTCCGGAATATTGTCAACAGTACAGCGGACATCAAGTTCTCTTCTAAGAATCTGAAGCATACCGCCCTGCTCAACACCCGGACATACTTCTTCTCCGACAACTTCAACAGGAACTCTGAAATCAAGTACCTGATCTTTTTCTATTGTAAGGAAATCAGCATGGATAAATTTGCCATTAACAAAGTCTGCCTGAAGTTCTTTCAGCATTACCTGATAATTTTCAGAACCAAGAGAAAGCTTAAGAAAAACTTCCATTGTCTCTGTTCTCTTGATTGCCTTGTCAAGTTCTGTAGAACTTACTGAAACTGGAATTGCCTCTGTTTTTCTTCCGTAAATTACAGCCGGAATTCTTTTTTCTCTTCTGAGTGCTCTTCCTGCCTGCTTGCCTCTTTCTTTTCTTTCCTGTGCTTCAAGCTCTATAAATTTCAATTTAAACTCCTTGATTTTTTCTTAATCAGTCAAATAGAGAAGTTACAGAATCGCCTGTATGACTTCTCAATATTGCTTCGCCTATTATCCCAGACATTGATATCACTCTTACCTTATCCGAGCTTGCAGCCTTTTCAGACAAGGGGATTGTATCTGTTACAACAAGTTTTACAATCGGTGAATTTTCTATTCTTTCCATAGCCGGCCCTGACAGAACAGCATGAGAACAGAAGGCATAAACTTCCTTTGCACCCTGTTCAATAATAACCCTTGAGGCTTCTGTCAGAGTTCCTGCTGTATCAACCATATCATCAAGAACAACAGCTTTTTTACCTTTTACTTCTCCAACCACAGTCATTGAACCGATCTGATTCGGCGCATTCCTGTGCTTGTCTACTATTGCCCATTCAGCCCCGAGCCTTTTTGCAAATGCTCTGGCTCTTTCAACGCCTCCTGCATCAGGAGAAACAACAACAAGCTCATCCATATTAAATATCGATGCAGCATGATCCCTCAAAACAGGAGCAGCATACAGGTTGTCAACAGGTATGTCAAAAAAGCCCTGGACCTGACCAGCATGAAGATCCACTGTAATGACACGCTGTGCTCCGGCTTTCATTATCATATCTGCAACAAGTTTCGCACTGATCGGAACCCTTGGAGCTACCTTTTTATCCTGCCTTGCATAACCGAAATAAGGAATCACAGCTGTAACTTTTCTGGCAGCTGATCTTTTCACTGCATCAACCATCAGAAGAAGTTCCATCAGATTATCATTTACCGGGGAACATGTTGACTGAATTATGTAGACATCCCTGCCCCTGACATTTTCACGGATCTCTATCTGAACTTCACCGTCACTAAAAGTTGTTACTTTTGCATTTCCCAGGGGTTTTCCAAGATATTCTGAAATTCTTTTTGCAAGAGAAGGGTTGGAATTTCCTGAAAAAATAGTTAAATCATCCATTGTTCCTCTCGGATACCTGCTTTAATATTTAAATTTGGCTGGGGTGGAAGGATTCGAACCTTCGCATGCAGGGATCAAAACCCTGTGCCTTTCCGCTTGGCGACACCCCATTATTCATCCGGTAAATTCTGCCGGATACACTTTCCAGTAATCAGGACAATTCTTTAAAAGATATTCATATCCTTTATCACGGGCTTTTTTATCCAAATAAATGCCGAAGCAGGTCGGTCCACTCCCTGACATCATTGAAATTTCAGCACCTGAGCACTTCAGTTTGTTCTTGATATCTGCTATTTCAGGAAGCATTTTTTCCGCCGCAGATTCAAGATCATTGGATAAATTTTCTTTTGCTTCCAAACAGTCCTTAAACAAAAGTCTTTTATTTATTTTTACCCTGTTTGTCAATCCCCAATTCAGATTTTTGTATACTTCAGCAGTTTTAAGACCCTTTGCAGGATTAATAAGAACAAGGTATTTTTTTTCAAGACCCGGATGCCCGGATACAATCTCGCCGACGCCTTCGCATAAAGCAGGTTTTGATCTTATGAAAAACGGAACATCAGCACCAATTTCAGCAGCTTTTTCCTCGAGGAATTCAAGTGAAAACGGATTATCAAAAAGTAAATTCAGACCCTTGAGCACATTTGCTCCGTCACTGCTCCCCCCGCCCAGCCCGGCTTCCGAGGGAATATTCTTTTTAATCCGTATATTTATTCCACAGCTTGATTTCAATTCTCTTAAAAAAATTTCAGCCGCCCTGAATGCTGTATTTGACTCATCACAGGGGCAGTCAAATCCGCCGGAACTTTCAAGTTTGATTCCTGAACCGTTCCTGCCCAGTTCAACATCAATCTCGTCATATATTGAAACGGGTACCATAAGAGTTTCAAGCATATGATACCCGTCCAAACGCTTACCTTTTATATCAAGGTAGAGATTGATCTTTGCATAAGCTCTTAAACTTATATTATTTCTGGAGTTTGATAACACTGAACCCCCGGTTGAACTGTTTTACAAAAAAGGAGACCTCTTCCTTGTCCTTCACGGAATTTATAATTTCAAGATAATCACCGGGTGAATTTACAGGCCGGTGGTTTATCTGAAGAATCACGTCCCACTGTCTCATACCGGCCTTGTAAGCCTTGCCTTCAGGATCAAGATTTGCAACCACCACTCCCTGACCGAATTTAACATTGAGCCTTTCTGCAGTTGTTCTGTCAAGCTCTGCAATCTGAATACCGAAAGGAATCTTTGAATTTTGTCCCTGTCCGGATGCAATAAGATCATCGCCTCTTTTTCCTATCCTGACTTCAAAGACTTTTTTCTTTCCATCCCTTACAACTTCAACATCTGCTTTTGACCCAACTTTCAGCCCTGCGACCTCGCGTGTCAAATCTCTTGAATTTTTGATCTTTTGATTTCCAACAGCAACAATTATATCTCCGGATTTTATTCCTGCATCTGCAGCGGGATTTCCTTCAAACACCTCTGAGACAAAAACACCTTCAGGTTTTTTGAGCCCGTAATATTCTGCAATCCCTTCATCCACATCCTGAATCTGAACACCGAGCCATCCTCTTACAACTTCACCGTTGTTCTTGAGCTGCTCAATTATAGATGATGCCATGTTTGACGGAATTGCAAATCCTATACCCTGTGCCCTTGCAAGAATCGCAGTATTTATCCCAACGACCCTCCCCTCAAGATCTAAAAGAGGGCCTCCGCTGTTACCGGGATTGATTGAAGCATCTGTCTGGATAAAATCATCATAAGGCCCTGCATCTATAACTCTTCCCTTGGCACTTACAATACCTGCAGTAACTGTCTGTTCAAGCCCGAAGGGACTTCCTATTGCAACAACCCATTCACCCACCTTCAATTCATCTGAATTGCCGAATTCAAGAAAAGGAAGCTTTTTCTCAGATTCGATTTTAATCAGGGCAAGATCAGTATTTGGGTCTGTGCCTATTTTCTTTGCATCATATTCTTCTCCGGTTTTAAGCTTTACTTTTATTTCATCGGCATCTGCAACAACATGGTTGTTTGTTACAATAAAACCTTCGGCATCAATCAGAAAACCGGAGCCAAGACTTTTCTGCTCAAACTCTTTCTGTGGAAGACCCTCATAAAATTTTCTGAAAAATTCATCAAAAAGATCATTGCCTGGAGAATAAAAATTTCTTCCGGGGGCTGTTTTCTTAACAGTACGGATATTTACAACCGAATTTTCTGCATGCTTTGCAAGCTCACTGAAATTTTCCGGTATGAATCTTGGTGCGGAGTATGCCTGCAGAGCACCGAAAAGCACAAAAAACAAAATACAGCAGATAAAAACTCTCAAATTCACGTTCTTCATAAAAAAACCTCCATTGATTAAAATCGATTCATGATTCCTTCACATACATGAGCCTCAGATCATGCAGTATATTTTCAATAAGGTTTTTCTCCTCCTCATCAAGATTACCCTTTGTCTTCTCCTTAAGCATTGCTATTATATCTATGGTCTGTTTTGCAAGAGCAATATTCTTGTTTTTCTGACCTGTGGCAGGATCTGCGATCATCCCGAGGTTGTATAGGGCTGATCCGTTAAGAGACATTATAAATGTATTAAAATCAACGCCTGGCATGGAACCTGTCTTCTCAGACATATCTGAATCCTTTCAAATTGGTTTTGGTTTTCAACAAATTTAAGTTAAAATATTTTATTTTCAAGTTTTAAAATTTTTTAAAAAATTTCTGCCATAATACCACAGATCAAGACAATAAAAAGAAAAAATATTTTACCCATGCTTTCACAAAAAAACCCGGCTGAGTTGATACTTAGACAGCCGGGCTAAAATGCAGCATTCAATTCTATAAAAAACCAATCCGCTTTAAAGAAGCTTGTTCCCTTCCAGAAGAGGCATTGGGTCAACCAGATGTTTTTTGAGCCACCTGTCAGCATTTTTAAGCTTACATGCAAGACCTATAAGCTCAGATATGTAGAAAACAGGAAGCCTTGTCTCCTTTGAACCTCTGAGCTCAAGGTTGACCTGACACAGAGGGCAGAAAGAAATAATACAATTGGCACCGCTTCTTTTAGCCTGATCCCTGATTTTATCCACCTGGCTGTCTGCAAGCTCAGGTTTTGTAACAGCAAGATGAGCTCCGCAGCACTGCTTTGCATAACCCCATCTTTTAGTTTCAACCCCAAGTGAATCAACAAAGCTTCTGAGCTCAGCTTCATACGGCAGAACATCGAATCCTGTAATCCATTCAGGTCTTGTAAGCAGACATCCGAAATACAAAACCGGCTTTAACCCTTTGAGCGGATTGACCACAGCATCCTTAAAAAGCTCCCTTCTCGAATCGGTAAGAACCTCAAGAAAAAACCTCAGTCTTACAGTTCCGTCATATCTTCTGCCCACAGCCTCTTCGAGAATATCATTTTTAACCGGCGTAAAACGAAGTGTATGCTCCGCGGTACGGAGTCTTACATAGCAGCTTGGACATGTCACATAAAGCTCATCAATACCCTGTCTCTCGGCAAGAAGAAGATTTCTGCCGGCAAGAAGAAGAGCATAATCCTGATTGACGCTGTGAGCAGGAGATGAACCGCAGCAGTTCCAGTCCTTCAACTCTTCGACCCATGATCCGACAAGCTTTGCAATTGCAAACAAAGACTCACCAAGCTCCCTTGCGCTGGACATGAGAGAGCATCCCGGATAGTAATATATCCTTGAATGTTCTTTGCTTCCTGCAGGATTTTCAGGTACTTTATCTATTTCTTCCATCAAAATAATCTCCCATTGCACGAATTTCCTTTAACTTTTTTACCTTTGTGGGAAGAAGATCCAGCCTTCCGTGCTTAATCATCTTAAGCCCGGCTCCGACATCATTGAAATAAGATCCGGTTGCAAGCTTGTACCTCATCATGAACTCAAGTTCATAAACCCTTCCACGCTTATCAACCTGTTTAAGGAATTCTCTGTGAAAGGCCCATATGTCAGGTTCTCCCGGCTTGACTCCTTCTTCAAGAGCAATTTCCCGCAAGCCGTCCATCATATGCGGTATATGAATTCTGTTAGGGCATTGAGCAACACAGGCATAACATCCCACACAGACCCAGATTGTTTTTGACTTTAAGACTTCTCTTTTCATTCCAAACTGAATCATACGGATAATCTGGTTGGGATAATAGTCCATTATTTCTACTGCAGGACACCCTGAAGAGCATGCCATGCAATGAAAACACCCACCAAGAAGATGACCGCACTTATCTTCAACCTGGTTAAGGAAGCCGTTATCATTTTTCTTCATTTTCAACCTTTACATATAACTAACAAAGTTTGGGGATCACAAAAAAACTTCAGCTTATCTCTTTTTCTTCAAAAAAAGAAAAAACAATATATACACAGGTTTCTGATATGTCAAATAATTAAAAAAATGAACATTTTGTTTTAATCTGAAAATGAAATCATTCATTAATCAACAAACAACGTTTACTTATAAGAGCTCTTTTAATGCAGAAAGCAAAGCCGCTGACGAAAAAGGTTTTTCAAGGAAAATATGAATATTGCTTTTTTTAGGTATATCAGACACGGAACAGCCTGAAATATAAACAACTTTCAGCGCAGGATTAAAAAAACTCAACCTTTCAAACAGCTCCGGACCATTAAGACCCGGCATAATAAAATCGGTTACAAGAATATCTACATCTTTAAAATCCTCAAGATGCTCAGGCTTGATATCAGGCTTAATTTTTATTACGTCAAAGCCTTCCAGCTCAAGCAGTTCGCAAAGAGCTGCACGAACATCAGGATTTTCCTCCGCAACAAGAATTCTTTTTTTGGATAAAAAATTTTTCTTTTTTAAACCGGCCCTGCAGCATACTGCAGCTCCATTATCATCAACTGAATTATCTGAAAACGGGAAATTTAAAATAATCTCTGTCCCTGCACCTTCTGCACTTTTAAGTGAGACACTCCCTCCGCACTGCTTCATAATCCCATATACAGTTGAAAGCCCGAGGCCTGTGCCTCTGTCTCTTGATTTTGTAGTGAAAAAGGGATCAAAAACTTTTGACTGTATATCCTTTGGTATTCCAGAACCATTGTCTTTTACAGAAAGAAAAATCTTCTTTTTATCGCCTGATGCTCCAATTTTTGTTGAAATTGTGATTTCACCGCCAAGGGGCATTGCATCTACTGAGTTGACAACAAGATTCATAAGAACCTGCTCAATTTTATCCGAATTGCTCTTGACCGGAAGACATTCTTCATAAAGATCGAGAGTAATCGAAATATTTTCATTTACCAGTCTGCTCAGCATACTTTTCATATTTACAACCAGACCGTTAACATCAAAAACATCCGTCTTGACAAGCTGATGACGGCTGAAAGACAAAAGCTGCCTTGTAAGTATTTCAGCTTTTTCAGCTGCACGGTCTATCTGAGCTATATTCTTTTTAAAACTCTCATCATCTTTTGCCTTGATATTTAGAAGCTCGCAATAACCCCTTATTACAGTGAGAGTATTATTAAAGTCATGGGCAACGCCTCCCGCAAGACGGCCCACAGCTTCCATTTTCTGAGCGTGAAGAAACTTTCGTTCCAGGATTTTTTTCTCTGTAACATCTATTCCAAGATAAGAAAGCCCGTTTACATCGCTGCCGTTTTCCCTCAAAGGTCTTATATGCCAGCTCAGAACTTTCTCGTTCCCGAACCTGTCAATAATTTTAGTCTCAAAGTCACGAACTTCCGCAGCATAAGCCGCAGCAGTCTTTTCCTGATCAATCAGTCTTTTTCTTTCTTCAGCCAATGGAATAAGTATTTCCCAGAAATCTTCCCTGCTCTCAATTTCATCATAAAGATATCCGCTTATTGACTCTGCTGCCTTGTTCCAGAGAATAATCCTGTCGGAACAGTCTTTAACGTGAAGCCAGATATCGGTGCTGTCTATTATATTCTGCTGCAGTTCGCTCAGTCTTCTGACCTGAGCCTCCGAATCCCTCAGCTCTTTTTCGGCAATCTTTTTTCTTAAAAGCTCATGCTCAAGCCTTTTGTTCACTTTTTTAAGAGAGCTTGCAAGTTCATATCCCCTGAGGGCAGAAGTGACCATTGTAGTCATTCTGTCAGCCGTAAGTTCTGTCTTTGCATAAAAGTTGTTTATATCATAGCCGCAGACTACATCTTTTTCCGGAAATCTTCCGGCCTGGCCGGTTTTAAGAACAATCTGAACAATCTTATCTTTTTTGATATTTCTTACATAATTTATAAAATCAAGTCCTGCTTCATCTGTCTCCATTACAACATCAAGAAGAATCAGAGCGATATCTCTGTTGTCATCCATAATTTTCATTGCTTCTGCAGAAGAACAGGCCTCGATTATCTCAAGGTCAAGCCCTTTGTATTTAAAATCAGAAAGAACCATTCTGGCGGTACGATGAACCTCAGGCTCATCATCAACCATCAGTACCTTCCACTTAAAGGCTGAAGCTGTTTTTTTATCGATACTGTACACTTTTTATTTTCCAGTTTAAATTAACGGCTGAACAAACAGAGTTTTTGCTTTAAAGCATTACTGCCTGCACCCTTAAAACCCGACCGGACTGCAGTTTTTTCTTCATAAGTTCAGTTCAGATACAAACAATTGCTGACTAAATTCATTTTTCAAATGAACCGCCGGCAGAATTTCAATCTATTTCACAAAAGGCACTGATGTCAATCTGCAATAATAAGAAACCAGTGCTTAAAATCAATTTTTAATACAGACTAATCTCTGGTTGACCATAATGACTGTTTTCAGGTAAATATTCCAAAAGAACTCTTTTCTCAAGCTGATATTATATCATTTACTTCCGATTTCTTTTAATTTCAAAAATATTGTAACCTTTTTATTTTTTTTATATCCACTCTGTCATATTTTTTGATTTTTTATTGCACTGACAAAAAATAATAACTATAGTTTCACCTTGATCTTTTTGCGGGGGAAAAGATCAAACCCTGAAGGAAATAACGACATCAAAGAATTTAAAGGCAAAGAATGCCTGGAATTTTTTTATATTTATTTATACGGAGGTGAGATGTGTCTTCTTTAATGGACAATTTTTGGAACAAAGCAAGAGAGCTTAAAAAAACAATTGTTCTGCCCGAGGGTGATGATGAAAGAACAATTGATGCTGCAAGTGAAATTATGAAACAGGGACTTGCAAAGGAAGTGATAGTTCTTGGAGATGAAGCTATGCTTGAGCAGGCTTTCAAATCAAAAGGCTATGAACTTAACTGTACTTTTATCAACCCTGAGACAAGCAAATATTTCCAGGAATTTACCGACAAATTCTGTGAAATGAGAGCTAAAAAAGGGATGACTCCTGAAAAAGCTGCTGAAACAATGAAAAATCCTCTTTTTTTCGGTGCTATGATGGTAAAGGCAGGGTATGCAGACGGAGCTGTAGCAGGTGCTAAAAACACTACAGGCAATGTTTTGAGAGCCGCAATTCAGGTTATTGGAACAAAGCCGGGGATGAAAACAGTATCAAGCTGCTTTATCATGATTACTCCGAAAAAAGAATTCGGTGAAAACGGAACACTTATTTTTGCAGACTGTGCCGTAAACATCGATCCTGATTCAAGAAAGCTCGCAGACATTGCCAACGCCTCAGCTGAAAGCTGCAAAGCGTTTCTCGGTGCAGAACCTAAAGTGGCAATGCTCTCTTTTTCAACCAAAGGAAGCGCAAGCCATGAATATGTAGACAGGGTTTCAGAAGCGGTTAAAATTCTTAAAGAAGAAAACCCTGAGCTTAAAGTTGACGGTGAACTTCAGGCAGACGCTGCACTCATTGAGGCAGTCGGTGCAAAAAAAGCTCCGGGAAGCCCGATCCCAGGGAAAGCCAATGTACTGATCTTTCCTGACATTCAGGCTGGAAACATAGGCTATAAGCTTGTTGAACGTTTCTCAGGCGCCGATGCTATAGGACCTATCATTCAGGGTCTTGCAAAACCTGTAAACGACCTGTCAAGAGGATGTAAATTCGAAGATATTGTAAACGTTGCAGCTATAACAGCTGTTCAGTCAAATTAATAAATTCAGAACAGGAAATTGAAAATGAAGATTTTAGCACTAAACTGCGGCAGCTCGTCGCTTAAATATCAGCTTACAGACTGGGACAAAAAAGAAGTAGTTGCCTCCGGTATAGTTGAAAGAATCGGAATCGGCGACTCTTTTATCGAACACGAAGCTCCACTCAAAAACTACAAGGGAAAGACCAAGTACGCAATAGACAACCATGAAACTGCAATCCAGTGGGTAATTAGCGCTCTTACAGCAGGAGAAGGCGCTGTTATTTCTTCTATGGATGAAATTGCAGCTGTTGGACACAGAGTTGTTCACGGCGGAGAAAAATTCACACAGAGCGTTCTTATCACTGATGATGTAATCAATCATATTTCAGCGGTTTCTCATCTTGCACCCCTTCACAACCCTGCAAACCTTACAGGAATAAAGGCCGCAAAAACTGCAATGCCTGAAGTTCCTCATGTTGCAATTTTTGATACTGCTTTCCATCAGACCATGCCTGAAAAAGCTTACATGTATGCCCTTCCATATGAATGGTATCAGAATAACGCTGTAAGAAGATACGGTTTCCACGGAACAAGCCACCTTTACGTTTCAAAACGTGCGGCAGCTCTTCTTGGAAAAGATGCAAACGAGTGCAACATCATAACACTTCACATTGGAAACGGAGTTTCCTGCTGTGCAATTAAAAATGGTGTTTCTGTAGACACATCAATGGGTCTTACCCCTCTTCCAGGAGCAATCATGGGTACAAGATGCGGCGACATTGATCCTGCAATTCCGCTTTTCATGATGCAGCAGCTCGATGTTGGTCCAAAATATATGGACAACCTTCTTAACAAAAAATCAGGTATTCTTGGAATCACAGGAAAATATACTGACAGAAGAGATGTTGAAGTAGCTGCTGAAGAAGGCGACAAGCGCTGTGAGCTTGCAATAGACATTGAAGCATACAAACTCAAGCAGTATATTGGAATGTATGCAGCAACTCTTGGAACAGTTGATGCAATCGTTTTTACAGCTGGCGTCGGTGAAAACTCAGGCCTTATCAGACAGAAAGCCATTGAAGAACTTGACTGCCTTGGAATTGTTGTTGATAAAGATAAAAACCTCAACACAAGAAGCAAGGCCGGTGAAACTGAGCTTTCTACTCCTGATTCAAAAATCAAGGTTTTCATGATTCCTACAAATGAAGAAATAGTATTTGTTGAAGACGTTGTTGCAATAATTCAGGGCAAGTATGATGACCATACAAAATACCCCTATTCATTCAAGAAATAGTTATTATTAAAAAAAATCAAGCCCTTCCGGAATTATCCTGAAGGGCTTTTTTTATTTTTAACATAATATTTCAGACTATGACTGTTAATAAGACAGTCACTCAGGCAAATATCTGACTATTTCTTACCTTTTATTTTAAGAATGATTTCATAAACATCATTTTTCTTAAGATTGTATTCAATGGCAATTTTTTCAGCTGTCTGCTTCGGCCTGAGTTTTGTTTTCATAAGTTCTTCACTGACAACTTCATATATATCAAAATCTTTGTTTTCAGTATTTTTTCCTCCCTGAACCAGAAAGGCAATTTCTCCCCTGACAGATTCTCTTCCTGAAAGAACCTCAAATATTTCAGAAAGCTTTCCGCGTATTATTTCCTCGTGAATTTTAGTAAGCTCTCTTCCAAGAACGGCATCACGGTCACCTGTTTTTGCAATAATTTCATTAAGAGTTTTTAAAATTCTCCGGGGAGACTCGTAAAACATTACAGGATAATCGCAATCTTCCAGGTCCCTTAAGATTTTATTTCTCGAACTTTCTCTTGAAGGAAGAAAACCGAAAAAAGCAAACCTGTCAGTTGGAAGCCCTGCCACGCTTACAAGAGCAGTAAGAGCTGATGCACCCGGAACAGGAACAAGACGGACGCCTTTTTTTGAAGCCCTTTCTACAAGCCTGAATCCTGGATCTGAAACAAGAGGGGTTCCCGCATCGGATACAACTGCAACAACCTTTCCAAGTAAAGCCTGATCAATAAGATAATCTGCCTTTTCATTTTCATTATGGTCATGAAAGGATGTCATTTTTGATTTAATTTCAAGTTCTGATAAAAGCCGGCCTGTCTTGCGTGTATCCTCTGCCGCTACAAGGTCTGCGTTCTTTAGAATCTTTATTGCACGAAGGGTAATATCCTCAATGTTTCCTATGGGAGTTGCAACTATATAAATTACAGGTTCATCATTCATAAATATCCCCTTCAAATCCGTCTCTTATCAGTCTTGCCGTGCAGTTTCCGTTCAAACCGGGTTCTACTGCAACAATATCGAATCTGATATCTGTATCTGATATTTGATTTCTGGCAATATAAATCCTTGCCGCTTTTAAAAGTTTTTTCTGTTTTCTGAAATCGACAAATTCTTCAGGACGGCCAAAGTCTGAATTTTTTCTGAACTTCACCTCGACAAAACACAGCACATCTTTTTCCGATGCGATTATGTCTATTTCTCCAAATCTGGTTCTGAAATTGCGGGAAATAATTTTATAACCTTTGGAAGATAAAAATCTGCAGGCAAATTTTTCTGCTTTATTTCCGGATTTTAACGGAGAAAACATCATTATTTACTTTAAATTGAATGATTTTCTGTGAATAGGTAAGATTCCGTTCAGGGCTATTGCCTGCTTATGTTTTTTTGTGGGGTAGCCTTTGTGCTTTTCAAAGAAATAACCGGGATAAATTTTTGAATACTCTTCCATTATTTTATCTCGGAAAACCTTTGCAATTATCGATGCCGCACCGATTGAAAGAGATTTTGAGTCCCCTTTTACAATAGCCTCTTCATAAATTCCGCAGTCTGTTCTTGCATTACCGTCAACAAGAATGCAGTCAGGCACAGTATCAAGGGAATAAACCGCTCTAACCATTGCCATGAGGCTGGCGTTTCTGATATTTACCCTGTCAATAACGTCAGGTGATGAAATTCCGACTCCGACCATGCATTTTTCACAGATCATTTCAGCAAGCTCTGATCGTTTCTTTTCACTTAATTTCTTGGAATCGTCAATTTCACTGCACTCAAAATCACCGGGTAATATAACTGCAGCAGCAACTACAGGTCCAGCAAGAGGACCCCTGCCAGCTTCATCAACCCCTGCTATCACCCTGTATCCGTTTTTTAAGGCTCTCTCTTCAAAAAAAAGCTTGTGCAATTTTTTTCCAAAATAAAAAACCCCCCTTTTATACGGGGGATTTTTTTATCTCACGTAAGCTTTTTCTTTAATTCTTGCAGCCTTACCTGTACGCTCTCTAAGATAGTAAAGCTTGGCTCTTCTTACCTTACCTTTTCTTTCAACTTCAATTTTATCCACAATTGGTGAATAAAGAGGAAAAACTCTTTCAACGCCGATTCCGTCAGAAATTTTTCTGACTGTAACAGTAGCTCTGGGATTTGTTCCGTTTCTTCTTCTTGTCACAACACCCTTGAACTGCTGAATTCTTTCTTTTTCACCTTCCTTGATTTTAACATGCACATTCACAGTATCACCAGGAACAAAATCAGGAATGTCAAGTCTCATTCTGCGGCGTTCGATTTTGTCTATAATTGTAGTCATTTTTCTATCTCCCAATACGTTTATATATTTTTCATCTGTCCGACAAAAGCCTGTCAATTATTATTGCAGCAGCTGTCCTGACAGACAGGTGATTATAGTCTGAATTCCTTTTGACAGGTTCCAGCACATAATCTGATTTTCCAAAAACTTCCTCTGCTAGTCCCCATGCTGTTCCGAATATCAAAACATAATGTTTTTTTTCTTCTGCCATTATTTTTTTCATTTCCACAAAGCTTTTTGAATTTTCACGATAAATTGCTGTTGTGGGAACAAGCACAGGATCATATCCGTCATTTAAAAGATCTTTTCTTACATCTTCAAGACTGTCAACAACCTCAGCTATTTCAAGAGCCTTTTTGCGGTCAGGATTAACCTTGCCGCCCCTGTTTACAGTCCAGTGTTCAATTATCGTTTTTACAAGCCCCTTCTGATCTTCAAGGGGAGTCACAATATAATATTTTTTTAGCCCGTATGTTCTTGCAAGCCTTGCTATGTCATGAATATCAAGGTTTGTTACAGCAGACGAACCTGTTTCACCTTTTTTATTCAGCACAGGATAATGAACTAACGCAATGCTGATATCATTTTCTGACAAAATCTTCAAGTCTCCTGATTGTACCCGACAAAATTTTTTCTTCTTCCTCAGTTAAAGGGTTTGAAAAAAGCAGATCAGGTCTCTTTTTTAACGTTTTCTGAAGAGAAAGAGTTTTTCTCCACTTTCTTATTTCCCCGTGATTGCCTGAAAGAAGAATTTCCGGCACCTTACACCCTCTGAATTTAAAAGGTCTTGTATAATGGGGATATTCAAGTCGGCCTGACTGGAAACTTTCCTCTTCAGCAGACTCGCAGCATCCAAGTACGCCTGGAACAAGTCTTGCTGCAGAATCAATCACAGCCATTGCCGGTATTTCCCCTCCTGTAAGAACATAGTCTCCTACAGAAATTTCAATATCACAGCAAAGTTCAATAAATCTCTGGTCAATACCTTCATACCTTCCGCACACAATAATAAGCTCTTTTGACAAAGAGAGCTCCTCAGCTGTTTTCTGAGTATACTTCTCACCTCCGGGGCTCATGACTGCAACTTTTGCCTCAGGATACTTTTCCCTGACGCTGGAAACAGCTTCAAAAAGAGGCTCCGGTTTCATAACCATACCGGCACCCCCCCCGTAGGGTCTGTCATCTACATTTTTATGTCTGTCCTGCGTAAAATCCCTGATATCAATAATATCAACTTCAATCTTACCGTCTTCTACAGCCCGGCCGATTATGCTTTCTCTTAAAAAGCCTGAAAACATTTCAGGAAAAATTGTAAGAACAGCAAATTTCATAGATCAAGAAGCCCTTCAGGCAGAGATACATTTATTACATTCTCTTTTAATGAAACAGACAAAATAACGCTCTTCAAAAACGGGACAAGTATTTCATCACCTCCAGGAGTTTTCACCTCCAGTATGTCAGAGCTGCCTGTACGCATTATGTTTTTCACCGCACCAAGTTTTCCGGAGTCAGAATCAACAACATCCATTCCAATAAGATCATGCCAGTAGAATGAATCTTCTTCCGGTTCGGGGAGAAAATCTTTTTTTACATAAACGTCTCTTCCCCTGAGCAGTTCAGCCTGATCTCTTCCGTCAATACCGTCAAGCTGCACTATAAGGCTTGAATTTTTTTTTACGGAAAAATTCAATGACTCAAAACACTCAAACTCTGAACAGTCTTTTTTTTTAATATACAGATTTGAGCCGGCTCCGAAAAGATCATGGTTTTCAGCATAGGAATGAACCGTAACAAGTCCCTTAAGCCCATGTGCTCCCGAAATTCTGCCTACTAAAATATAATTGGAATCCATCTTCAATCTAAGCCTGACCTTTTAAAAGAACCCTGAAATACTGAAAACGAGCTTTTGACATTTAAAAAAACCGATCCAAAACCTTAACAAAACAAAGAGGCTTGTAAAAAGAACAAGCCCCCTGATCAAGGAAATACTTCAATAACTAAAAGTTATATACGGCTACTCAATAATTTCGAGAACAATTTTTTTTCTGAGCTTTGCTGAAGCTGAACTTAAAATAGTCCTCATTGCTCTTGCTGTTCTCCCCTGTTTACCAATAACTTTTCCAAGATCTTCTTTTGCAACCTTAAGCTCCAGAACCGATGTCTGATTTCCCTCAATTTCATTTACCGATACCTGATCCGGTGCATCAACCAACGATTTGGCAATATACTCTATCAGCTCCTTCATACGATTCTCCTTCCAGTAACTTTAGATTCAAAAAGACTATTTAAGGATTTTTCCTTTTCCAGGGGAGCCAAATATCAGCTAAGGGCAACTCCCTGCTGCTTAAGAAGACTTCTTACTGTATCTGTAGGCTGTGCACCTGTACCAAGCCAGTATTTCACCCTGTCTTCCTTAACTGTAACTTCATGAGGATTGGTAAGGGGATTATATGTACCTACAGTTTCAAGAAATCTTCCGTCCCTTGGAGACTCTGAGTTTGCAACAACAATTCTGTAAAAAGGCTGTTTTTTTCTACCCATTCTTTTTAGCCTGATCTTTACTGCCATAACGATTATTTCTCCTTTATATATAATAAAAAGCTGTTAAAAAGGCAAGATTCCTCTGCCGAGAGATTTCATCATACCTTTTTTATTAAATTTTTTCATCATTTTCATGGTCTGGTTATAGTTTTTCAGAAGCTGGTTTACATCCTGAACCTTTGTACCAGAGCCGTTTGCAATTCTTTTTCTTCTGCTGCCGTTTATTATTCCGTGACTTACCCTCTCTTTTTTGGTCATGGAATTAATTATGGCCTCTACCTTAATAAGCTCTTTGTCGTCAATGTCAAGCTGTTTCATAACTTTATTGTTCATTCCCGGAAGCATGCCGAGAATATCTTTTATTGAACCCATCTTTCTGACCTGCACCAGCTGATCTTTGAAATCTTCAAGAGTAAACTGATTCTTCCTCAGTTTCTGCTCCATTTCAGCTGCTTTTTTCTGGTCAACAACCTCCTGGGCCTTTTCTATAAGAGAAAGGGTGTCACCCATTCCAAGAATTCTTGAAGCCATTCTTTCGGGATAAAAAGGTTCAAGCGCAGAAAGCTTTTCACCAACACCTAGAAACTTTATAGGCTTCCCGGTAACAGCCTTCATTGAAAGAGCCGCACCGCCTCTTGCGTCACCGTCCGCTTTTGACAGAACAATCCCTGTAATATCAAGTTTCTCATCAAACACTGATGCAACCTGAAGCGCTTCCTGACCAGTCATTGCATCGGCAACAAGAAGTATTTCAGACGGATTCAGAAGCTTTTTAAGCCTTACAAGCTCTTCCATCATGGATTCGTCAGCCTGAAGCCTTCCCGCTGTATCAAAGATAACGGCATCGCATCCGTCTCCAAGAGCAGTTTCAAGAGCCGCTGCACACAATTTTTCAGGTTTGTCCCCTTCCTGGGTGGGATAAACCGGGATATCAACTTCAGTTCCGACCTTCCTGAGCTGCTCGACTGCGGCAGGCCTGTAAACATCGGCCGGCACCAGATAAGGCTTCAGACTTTTCTTTCTCAGATAAAGCCCGAGTTTTCCTGCAGTAGTTGTCTTACCAGCACCCTGAAGACCAACAAGCATTATGTTATAAGGCTTTTTGCCTGACAAATCAATCTCTGTCTCTGAAGACCCCATCAGACTTACAAGCTCTTCATTGACAATTTTGACAACCTGCTGACCGGGAGTGAGGCTTTCCATAACCTCTGCTCCGAGAGCTCTTTTCTTTACTTCGGAAATAAAGCTTTTAACTACCTTAAAGTGAACATCGGCTTCAAGAAGAGCTATGCGGACTTCACGCATCCCGTCTTCTATATTGGACTCATTGAGTTTTCCTCTGCCTTTCAGCTTTTTAAAGGCACTGTCAAGTCTTTCACTAAGGCTTTCAAACATAAATATCTTCCCGTATTGAACTAAAATCTTGATTTTAATATTCAAGAAATGATAAGTCAATGAAAATCAAAAACTTAAACAAGACAAACAATTAAACATAAAGAATTTTTTTAAATGCCGCAACAAGATATCAAAAATTTTTCATTAACGGAACTGGAAAATTTTCTAAAAAGCAAAAACATTGCCTCATTCAGAGCAAAACAGATTTTCAAATGGGTTTATCTGAAACAGGAAGATTTGTTTGAAGAAATGACAGATCTTTCAAAGGATTTCAGAAAAGAAGCTGAAAAACTTTTTTCAAACAAAAGACTTGAAATAAAAAAAATACTCTGCTCAGAAAAAGACGGCTCAAAAAAATTTCTTTTCCGCCTTGAAGACAACAACCATATCGAGTCGGTTCTTATACCCGAAAAAGACCACTATACACTGTGCATTTCAACCCAGGCAGGATGCAGACAGAACTGCAGATTCTGCATGACTGCAAAGGGGGGCCTTAAAAGGAACCTGTCAACTTCAGAAATTGTTTCACAAATCAGAGATATCCAGAAATACCTTAGCGACAATTTTCCTGAAAATCCAAAAAGGCTTTCCAACATAGTCTTCATGGGAATGGGCGAGCCTCTCGATAATTATGACAATGTTTTAAGGGCAATAAAAATAATTACCGACCAGGATTTCGGATTAAAAATCTCAAGAAGAAAGGTTACCATATCCACCTCAGGGCTTGTACCTCAGATTGAAAAACTCGGCCGTGACTGCGGGATAGCTCTTGCTGTATCACTCAATGCAGTTGATGACAGATTAAGATCAGAACTTATGCCGGTAAATAAAAGATACCCTCTAAAAGATCTTTTATCAGTTCTCAGGGACTATCCTCTTCCAAACAGAGAAAAAATAACCTTTGAATACATCCTTATAAAAGGAGTCAATGATTCCTTTTCAGATGCAAAAAAACTTGCAGCGCTCTTGAGGGGTATAAAGGCCAAAATCAACCTGATTCCTTTCAACCCGCATGAAGGATCTGATTTTCAGAGACCAGACAGAGAAACTATAGAAAAATTTGGAAAAATTCTTCTTGATAAAGGTTATACAGTAATTGTCAGATGGTCTAAAGGTGATGACATAGGGGCCGCATGCGGGCAATTGAGTGCGTCTGACAATGACTGACAGCCTTATTGCATTTATATGCAGCAAACTTGAAAATCGATCAATTCAGGTTAAAAAATGAGGCTTTTGCACCTTGCTGCTCCGGAAAACCTGCCGCCCCGTTATTAAAAAGTACTCCGCAAGATCTCTTTGTCCCGGATTATATCATCATATCCTTAAATT
This sequence comes from Desulfobacteraceae bacterium, assembly GCA_050253255.1. GTDB lineage: Bacteria > Desulfobacterota > Desulfobacteria > Desulfobacterales > JACKCP01 > JACKCP01. Next base: position 24,646 of record JBFWJK010000010.1, read on the forward strand.
CCGACTTATCGAGTGGAAAAATACCTTTCAAAAGCTCACGGCCTCCTCTTTCAAAAAGAATATTGCAGGGGTAGTCTTTTGGAGCCTTGGTATATCCGGCACACACAGCTCCCGCAGTAAACATGTTTTCTCCGCTTCCTGTCAGAATACACAATGGGCCGGGGTATTCGGCAGCCCTGATTTTTATACAGTCAAGTTTTGAGGCAATTATCTCAAGCTTTTGATTTTCCTTTTCATCTCTGCCCACAACAAGCTTCTCAAAAGGAGAAATTCTTATGTGCCTGCCGTAGTTTAAAAGCTCGTAATCTGCAATATTTATAATTTTCTGAAACTCCATAAGGTCGCTGAGTCTTTTACAGAAAAGCCTGTCAGTAAGAAGGCACCCTCCGGCCGGAGCAGGAAATTCGTCAATTCCGTATTTTTTTGCAAGCTCAAGCTGAGGTTTTCTGGAGCGCCCTCTGAAATCAAGCAGATCATCTCTTTTAATCCACCCTTCTTTTTCAGGAACTGTTTCAGGGAGAAGTTTTCCGCTTAAAGGACGGACAATATACCCCCTCATACCGGAATTTTTTTCAACATATCTTAGTGCATTTTTGGTCTGAGACATGGGCCTTTGCCCCACAACCTCGCCGCTGAAAAGAAAATCAGCTCCCTCTTCCTTCATAAGAGAACCTGCAATCCTGAACATGAGACTGTGACAGTCCGGGCATGGGTTTAAATTCTTGCCGTATCCAAGCTTTGGGTTTTTCAGCATTTCAATATAGACTTCGGTGATATTTTCCACCCTAAGGTCAATATTGTATTTTTCTGATCCCCTTACAGACTTTTCAGATGAAAAAAAGGGGGTTTCAAAGGTAATCCATTTAACATTCACTCCTGCATCCTTTAGAACAAAAGCTGAAAGAATGCTGTCAAGACCACCGGAGCTGATACCAAGTGCTTTAATTATTTTTTTTCCCATAACAAGCTTTAAAAATCATACATTTAAAATTTAATATTAAATCAACAATAACCCTAAACAATTTTTTTTCCCAGTAATTTATATATCCTGTAAAAATAAGCCCTTTATATTTTCAATTTTTGCATTCTATCAATAAAAATATTTTTTTATCCATATTATTCTGGTACATACAATATATTATATGCAGAATCGACTGAAAATATGATTTTTTTGTTCTGTTGAATACACGGAAAAACCAGTTATGAAGCTGTCTGACTGACAAAAAAAACAGTTTTCTTTCCTCTACACAATAACATTTTATCAGGAGTCTTTAAGATTGAAAGAAGCGGCATACACAAATCCCTTTATCAAATCCAGAGTTGACTCCCCTTTTCAGCGTCACCCTGACCTTAAAACTGTTTACAGCAGGGAATACAATTCAGTTGTAAACCTTCTGGACATGATAAGAAAAGACCCTGACAGACAAAGTATTTCAGCCGCAGTCACAGGAACACCAGGTTCCGGCAAAACCCATCTGGCCATGAGGATTGCAAGAAATCTTATAAAAACCAACAGAATTTTTTATATCCGTCAGCCCAGTGCAGCGGAATCTATTTCTCATTTTATATACTCTAAAATCCTTGATTCCCTTTGCGAAAAAGTGGGCAGAACAGATTACTCTCAATTCCATCATTTTCTTTCAAAATCATTTTCCCGGATACTTCTCAAATCAAAAAAAGACTATTCCAAAGACAATCATGTTTTCAATTCAATAGACCTGGACCACCTGAATATTTTCAATGAAACCGGAGAGCCTGACACAGTTGTTAAAGAGAAAAACTGGGAAATAATTGAACAGAAAATACTTGACTGGTGGGAAAAGGAATACGGACTTACCGGCCTGAGCCCTGAAATTCTGAAAGCCTTTGTAAAATATGCCGGATGCGAAGAGTCAAAAAAAAGACAATTGATATTCAGATGGATAAACGGCTCATCTCTTTCAATGGAAGAAGCCGAAGAGGCAGGTCTCACACCACATCACACAGATATTGACCAGGAGCACTTTGCATCGGAAGCGATTAAGGTCATTTCAAGACTTTCGGTTCTGGATGAACCTGTTGTAATAATATTTGACCAGCTTGAAGGACTGGACAAAAACCACGGCCTTCTTTTCATGTTTTTCGATTCTGTAAAAGAACTTATTACAAACAGCATAAACACACTTTTTATTTTTAATGTCTTTGAGGAAAAGCTCAATAAATGGGAAAAAATAATCTCTCCTTCAGCTTTTGAAAGAATTTGTCAGAACAGAATACACCTGACTCCTCCAGATCTTAAAAGCAAAGTTGAAATACTTAAGATAAGGGCAAAAAAAGCCGGGGTTCCCCTTGATATTTTTTTTACTGACGAGGAAGTGGAGATAATTGCCAAGAACCCGACAATCAGAACAATGCTCATAAATGCAAGCAACCTTTTCAGAAACAGAACCGAAGGAATTCCTCTTCCTGCAAAGACCGAAACCTTTGAAGAAAAACTTGAAGCAAAAATCAACGAGCTCCGTCATGAGATAGATGTAATTAAAAATCATTTAAATATCCGGTCTCTTTCTTCTGAAGAAATACTAATAACAGGTGAAATTGAAATTTTTTTCTCTGAAAAATCAAAGGAAATAACAAGAAGGAAATCAGAAAAAACTGTTTATTCTGAAACAGAAGATACTGGCAAGCTTGCAGAAATAGCCTCTCCTTTCACTGGAAAGCAAATTCTTGAAACCGGACGGCTTAAAACTTCAAGAAAAACACTTCCTGAACATATTCTTTTCAGAGGGAAAAGCAGCAATACTGCCGCAGGCTTTCTTCATATGAACGGAATCTCACTTACATCAAGACTGAAAAGTCTTAATTCAATGTGTGAAAACTATCCTGATATTAATTTTTTTCTGATGAGAGACTGCTCATCATCTGAGATAAATGCAAAAGGAGCAAAAAGTCTTGTCGATGAACTGAGTTCCAGATCAAATTTTCATATCAGGGAGATTTCAGAAAAGGAAAGAATTGATTTTGAGCTTTTATACGAACTGATTCTTGCAATAAAAAATCTTGACCTGGACATTGAACCGTCAAGAGCCCTTACAATTTCCAGAAAAATAATAAAGCACAATTTTGTCTTTGAAATCTTTGAAAGCTGCGGGATCAATATTTAATTCTTCCAGACTTTTCACAAAAAACCGGCCTGTCGTCATAAAAAAACATGACTCCTGTTAAATCAAAAAATCTGGTTTTCATTTTATTAGTATGATACAAAGTCTGCTTTATTTTCATTTCTAAAAGAATCAGATCATGGATAAATTCGAAGATATAATTTCTGCCGAAGAAAAAAGATTAAAAGATCTTATTGAAAAATCAGAAAAGATTTTTTCAGAAGAAAAAGAGATAAGAGAAAAAATTGCAAAGGAAATAAAGCAGCTTCGTAAAGAAAAACTGGAGCTCCTTGATTTCAATGAAAAAAACAAGATAGAAGAAGACATAAAAAAGCTTCAGATCAAGTCTTCAAGATATGTTTTTCAGGACCCAGCAGTTTTAAGATCTCCTTATTTCGGAATTCTTGAACTTGATGACAATGATCTTGGAAACCTTTCATACAAAATAGGCAAAAAAACAATTTTTGGAGAAAACGGAGAGGTCTCTGTTATTGACTGGCGGGAGGCTCCCATTTCAAGACTTTTCTACGAATATGAATCACAGGAAACTTATGACGAAGACATCAGGGGGCAGGAAAGAAGCGGTGAAATAAAGCTCAAAAGAAGGGTCAGCATAAAAAACAGGGAACTTAAATCAATTGCTGAAAATAATTTTACCATTGCAAAAGACTCTTCAGGAATATGGTCGGAAAAACCCCGGCATGAATCCTCAGCAAAAATAAAAGAAGATAAAAAGGACCATTGTCTTCCCGAAATAACTGCACTTATAAGCAGAGATCAGTTCAGGGCAATAACACTTGAACTCGAAAAGACCTTTATTCTTCAGGGAAGCGCTGGAAGCGGAAAGACAACCATAGGACTTCACAGAATTGCATATATGTCCTATTCCTATCCTGAAAAATTTCCCCCGTTCAAAATAATGGTGCTCATGTATAACAAATCGCTTCAGAAATATATAGAAGGAGTTCTTCCTGAGCTTGGCATTTCAAGAGGAGTTAAAAGTCTTACATTCCATAAGTTTGCATTTTCAATACTTTCCAGAGAAAAGTTTGTGTCAAAATGGAGAAACGGCAACCCTGAAACTTCAAAAATTAAGAAAAGCACATTTGCAGTAAAACTTGTTGATGCATATTGTGAAAGACTTTTTGAAAAATCCCTGAAATGGATAACAGACAGGCTTTACGAGGCAGGCCTGCCTGAATCAGCTGAAAAAATACTTGAATCATCATCACTTAAAGACCTTATTCATATTTTGAACAGATTTGCACTTGCCGGGTCTGAGCTTGAATTGCCTGAAGAAAAATATATCTGCGGTCTTTCTTCCAAACTTCTGACAAGGCTTTCAAACCACGGCCTTGACATTTACAAGCTTTTTACAGACGAAAAATTCATCAGAAAAACAGCTGAAAAAGAAAATTTCAACATCAGTGACTCACTGATCCAGACTCTGATAATTTCCCAGAAAGCTTTCCATGAAAAAGGAGAAAGCGATTTTTCCGACATAGGGATTCTTATTTACCTTCTCCAGCAGAAGGGGGTCAGCTCCGCCCTTCCAGACTATTCCCATATCATGATAGATGAAGCCCAGGATTTAAGTCCTGTTGAACTTGCGGCAGTTATAAATGCATCTGATGAAAAAAAATCAGTAACCATATGCGGAGACATGTCCCAGTCAATAAAAAATGATGTCTGTTTTGATAAAAAAAATGGGTTTGCAGGATTTGTCAGTGAAATCTCCTCTTCAAACAATTCAGTAACAGCTGCAGAAACACTCAGGGTGGGATACAGAGCCACAAAAGAAATAATGGATGTTTCATGGTACATAATGAATGAAAAAAACCAGAATGCTTCATATTCAAGAAGAGGAGAACCTGTTTCTATAATCACCACATCTTCTTTTGATGAAACTGTTTTTGAAGCAAAATCGTTTATTGTTTCACATCATCTGAAAAGGCCCAACGCATTGACCTGCATAATCTGCAGGTTCAAAAAAGATGCCGACAGGATTTTTGAGGAACTTTTAAAAAACCCTGAAATAAAAAACATAAGAAGGCATGAAAAGGATGATTTTATTTTTTCACCGGGGATTATTGTAACAAATGCTCATCAGGTTAAAGGACTTGAATTTTCCAATGTTTTGTTCATAAATCCATCTGAATCTCAGTTTATGGACAATGATCATGACAGAATGCTTCTCCATGTAGCCTTCACAAGGGCATCTGAAAAGCTTCTTATAATCGGACATGAAAAAATGGCCTATAATCTTTCAGGCTATATCCCCGGAAACTGACCTCAGTTTTTTTTATCAATTTTGTCATAAATATCAGGATATTGTTTTTTTATGCACTCAGGACAGATTCCGTGAGAAAATTTTGCATACGATCTGGCTTCCACATATTTTTCCACCTCTTCCCAGAATCCTTTGTCATCTCTGATTTTTTTGCATGATGCACAGATAGGAACAAAACCTCTTAAAGTTTTAATTTCTTCTCTTGATCTTTTGAGTTCAACGTGTGTGTTTACTCTTGCAAGTAGTTCCCGGTGATTGAAAGGCTTGGTAATATAGTCGACTCCTCCCAGTTCAAAGCCCTTTACAATATCATCAGTATCTGTTTTTGCAGTCAGAAATATAACGGGAATATCTTTGGTGAATTTATCTTCCTTCAATGAGGTGCAGACAGAGAAACCGTCAATAAGAGGCATCATGATATCAAGCAGAATAAGATCCGGAAGCTTTTCCCTTGCAAGCTTCAATGCTGTTTCACCATCTCCCAGCAAAGAAAGATTATATCCGTTTTTCCCTAAAATTTTGCCGACCACCTGAAGATTTCTTGAATTATCATCAACCACCATAACCAAAGGCTGTTTTTCATCACAAACTGTCATTTTTCCCTCTTGAGATATTTTTTTATTTCCTTTACAAGCCCCGGATAAATTCTCAGCAGAGGCTTCAGATTTTCTATATCAAAATCATCTGCAAAACCTTTTATATCTTTGCCGTATAAAACAAAACATTTTACTTTAAATTTATCACCAGAATCAATCAGCTCATCTGCAAATTCACATATATCTGAAAAAATGAAACTTCTCTGAGCTTCCATCCATTTATTCATAATAACAAGATCGAATGTTTCACAAAACTTCCTGAAACTGTATTCAGGATTCCGGTGAAGAGCTTCAATATCTTCCATACTGAAATAATCTGAAGTACTTTTAAGATGATCACTCTCAAGACTTTCTTCCCTTGAATACGGAATAAATTTTATCAGCTGGGAAATGAGAGCATCTCTGGTGAAAGGCTTTTCAAGGTATCCTGAAATTCCTCTGCTTCTCATAAACTTAGCATCACCTGACACAGCTACGACCATAACCCTTTTTATAAGCTGATTTTTCTCTATATATTCAATAACATCCATACTTTTGCCATCAAGAATATTCATGTTGAGTAAAATTATGTCAGGAAGTCTCTTGGTAAGAAAATTGACAGCCTCTCTTGAATCCGAAACCTGAAAAAGCCTTATTCCGTAGGGTTTTAAAAGATATGAAACAAACTCTTTATCCGAAGTATCATGATCTGCCATAAGTATTTCTGTTTTTTTCAGAAACCTTATCGAGGAAAAACATCTTGCGGACTCATACTGTCTGCTGGTGTCCAGATCCGGAAGAACGACATCCCTCAATACAACAGAAAAACAGCTCCCTTTACCCGGTTCTGATTCAAGGGTAATTTCACCGTTCATCATTTCAACAAGCTTTTTTGTAATAGCAAGTCCAAGACCTGTACCTCCGTATTCTCTCGAATCCTGACCGTTCTGCTGGGTAAATGGTGCAAATATTTTTTCCTGCTCGTTCAGAGGTATTCCTATTCCTGAATCCTTTACTTTTATGAAAAGATCTATTGCTGTCAGATCCCCCCCCTTAAACTCAGGATAAGAAACAATATCCACATACCCCGTTTCAGTAAATTTGATGGAGTTTCCCACAAGATTTACTATAATCTGCTTGATTCTCAACTCATCAAGAAGAAGAAATTTGGGAATTCTCGGGTCGGAGGAAATATTGAATTCAAGCTTCTTACCCTCAGCCATTACCCTGAATTCAGACTTTACAGTTTCAAGAACCGACTTGAAGTCGCACGGCTGATAATACATTTCAAATCTTCCGGCCTCTATTTTAGACATATCCAGGATGTCATCTATCAGATTGAGAAGGGTTCTGCCTGAATTTTTAATATTGGAAATATAAGTTTTGGCTTTTGCACTCAGCTCCTCTTCATTCAAAAGCTCTGCAAAACCAAGAACTGAATTCATCGGAGTTCTGATTTCATGTGAAATATTTGCAAGAAATTTAGATTTTGCAGCATCTGCTTCATGGGCTTTATCCATAGCTTTTTCTGCTTCCTGCTTTGCCCTGTCAAGCTCCATGGCCTTTTTTCTCCATAAAAGGACAAGAAAAAACATAACAAGCAGCAATCCTGCAGATAAAAGAAAAACTCCAATAAAAAGCCTGTCTTCGAAAAATCTTTTAAATTTGAGCTGTATCCACTTATCTGATATTTCATTTTTCTTTTTCTGTGGAACAGATGCAAGCGCTTTTTCAATTACTGCATAAAGAACTTCAAGATCACTTCTTATTCCAAAACTTAAATTATATTCATAATCAATTACTTCAGCTATCTTTAAATTGCCGACCATATTTTTAGACTTGAAATAAAGAATAACAGGCACATTTGCTATTATTCCATCAACTTTACCCATTGAAAGAAAGAACATGGCCTCAAGAACATCTTCTGCATGAACAACCTCTATTTCAGGATAATTTTTTCTGATGTAGTCTTCCACCGCATAACCTTTTATAATCCCGAGCTTTTTGTTTTTCATCTTTTTCAGGCTCAGATTTTTATTGAGATCTGTGTTGACTATCAAAGTGTTTTCAACATCTACATAGGAAGAGGTGAATCTGAGGTACTTCTTTCTTTCGTCAGTTTCCTGAGCAGATGTAATCATATCTGCCCCGCCCATTTTCAGGACATCGAGGCCTTCATGCCAGGTAGGCGTAAAAACATATTCAAATTCAAGGCCCGTGATTTTTGAAATTTCATTTAAATAATCTGCCGCCATTCCCTTATGAACTGATCTTTTAAGATCCGTATAATCTACAGGAGGGAAATTTGGAGTCGGAACTACTTTTACTACGGGGTTTTTCTCAATCCATAACTTTTCCTGCTCAGTCAGGACAAAACCGCTTTCTTCATGACTTAACAAAAAAAATAACACAAAAAAGATCAGAAGCAAAAACCCGGAAAACAATATAATTAATATTTCAGAACTTTTTTTTTTCATTTTTATACCAAGAATTAATTCCAAACAATAAAGGTTTTATTTAAATCTGAATTGAAAAGACCGCAGGGTTTGATATTTTTAAATATATAGTTGCTGAACAAAAAATTCTCGTTTACGGCCAATCACTATATAATCTTAATTCATTGAAATTTTATTAATTTAAAACATGAAACATTAAATTAAGGTTAAGCTCTAATATATTAGTTTATATACAAATGTAAATATGAGATAAAAAAAACAGGGCAAAACTTCGCCCTGTTTTTAATGAATGAAGGTATATTGACGGCTGAAAAAATTTTATGCGGCGGAAATCTTTTTTTCTCCTGATTTTAAAATCTTCTTTTCTCCGAAAATATAGGGTGTAAACTTTACATACCATGCTGCTGACTGAACCTGTACAATATAGGCAGCGGCAACTACAAGGGCCGCAGTTGAGCCTTCGCTTCCAAAAGCATTAACTGCAATCGCCAGTGCAATTGAAAGATTCCTCATTACAGTTCCGTACACAAGGGCAATCCCGTCACCTCTGTTTAAAAACAGCCTGGCAACAATTGTACTGAAAAGAAAGTTTACAAAATAAATTATTGATACAGGCATGAGAATATAAAGAATTATTTCAGGAGAGCTGCCTATTGATTTTGCCTTTAAAGCCATTGCAACAAAAACTATCCCAACCACTCCAATGGTTGAAAGTGCCGGAAATTTGGGAGCCAGATCTGATGAATATTTTGTAATACCATATCTTTTTACAAGAAATTTTCTTGTAAAAAAGCCTCCAAGCATCGGAACAAAAACAATCAGAATAATCTGAGAAAAGACCTGAAAAACATTTATTTCAATTGCAGTACCCATTAGAAATTTTACATAAAAAGGGGTAAGAGCGCTTCCGACAGCAAGACCGGCTACCGTCATCTTAACTGCCGCTTCTACATTACCCTTTGCAAAACCTGTCCATGAAATTGTCATCCCGCTTGTCGGCACAAGTCCCGCAAGAAGCAGGCCTAAAAGCATATACGGCTTATCTGTTCCAAAAAAGACAAGACCTGCAACAAAAGCTCCGAAAGGCAGAATCAGAAAATTTATTCCAAGAGCAAAAAGCTGGGCTTTTGCATCACCTTTTTCAAAGACCTTGCTAAGTTTAAGATTTATCATCATTGGATAAACCATCATTACAGTAAGAGGCATTATAAGCGACTTTAAAAATCCGGCATCATAAAACCATCCAAAAGCAAATCCTGCAAACATCATCAAGGGTATTGCATATGTAAGATGTTTTTGCACATTAGCTATAAGCTTCCACATTATTCATTTATCCTTATAAGTTAAGTTACAGTTTTTATGCTTTATAATCACTTTCCGTGCCAAACCTTTAAAAAACCATATAAAAAGGCCAAGCCAACAAAAAATAAACACATAAATTCAATAAGTTAACAAAACAAACACAATTAACCCGTTAAATAAGAACTCTTTTGTTGCACCAGATCGGATAAAAAGTTAACGTTAATAAAAAAGCATTAACGTAAACATCAACGTTAACGGAGACAATAATGGGTGAGCACGACCTCTGGAACTGCAGATATGTCAGCCAGATTGTAAATGCAATGGCAGACGGAGTTTTTACAATAACTCCTGAAGGCAAAATCGCATCCTGGAACAGTTCAATGGAAAAAATCACCGGATACACAGAAAAAGATGCTGTAGGAAAAGACTGCACCTTCATCCACTTTTCCACCTGTACAGACGGTACATGCCCGACAGGGATACATGACTGCGGAATTCTTGAATCACAGAATGAATTCTCCAGAGAATGTATAATAAAATCAAAGTCAGGCGAAGAAATCCCGGTACTCAAAAGAGCAAAAACCTTGCTTGATGAAAAAAACAGCCTTACAGCCGTGGTTGAAACTGTAACTGATTTAAGAGAACTCAAAAAAGCAAGACAAAGAGCTGCAGAAGCCCAGAGCCGGCTTGCAATGAACAGCGGCACAGGAAATATAATAGGAATAAGCCGGGCAGTTGAGGATCTTGTTTTA
>JBFWJK010000011.1:0-34082 GCA_050253255.1 Desulfobacteraceae bacterium
CCTCTTCTGTTGCTCCGATTATTATTGGCAGGCTCATAAGAGAAAGAGAAAGTGCTCCTGCCGCAAGACTTACTCCCATTTTAAAAAAAATACAAAACAGCGCCAGTCCGAAAAGTCCGAAGACTACTGATGGAACCCCTGCAAGGTTATTTATTCCAAGCCTTACGATTCTTAAAACTTTCCCGTCTTTTGCATACTCAGTAAGATAAATTGCAGCCATTACTCCAATCGGAAGTGCAACAAAAATAGCTCCAAGACTTAATCCGAATGTGCCTATAATACAGGGCAGAATTCCGCCTTCTGTCATAGCTTCTCTTGGAGGCTGAGTCAGAAAGGTCCAGTTTATTGCAGAATAACCTCTTACAATCAGAAAATAAAAAAGTATTCCAAGAGCTGATGCACAGATCATTGCTGAAGCTCTGAAAATATTGAAAGCAGCTTTTTCTGCAATTCTTCTCTGAAAAAGTGTTTTTGATTTTACAGTATTAAAATTTAATTTTTCCATTATTCAAACCTTGTTAAAATCCGGTTTCTCTTTGTTTAAACCTGTTTGATATCCAGGCAGCCATTAGATTGAACATTAATGTAAATAAAAAAAGTACAAATCCAATGGCAAACAAAGCATGGTAATGTTCACTTCCAACAGGAGCTTCACCCATTTCTGCCGCAATTGAAGCCGGCATTGGCCTTGCCGGATCAAACAATGATTCCGGTATTATCGCAGCACCTCCAGCAACCATTAAAACAACCATTGTTTCTCCCATGGCTCTGGACATTCCAAGGATAATTGAAGTACTGATCCCTGAAAGTGCAGATGGAATTATCACTCTTATTATTGTTTCAAAATGAGTTGCCCCAAGACCAAGAGATGCTTCCTTCAATGAAGAAGGAACTGCTTTTATTGCATCTTCAGAAAGAGAACAGATTGTCGGTACAGACATGAATGCAAGCATAATTGAAGCGTTAAAAATATTTAAACCTGATGAAATATTAAATACTTTCTGTAAAAAAGGGGCCATAACTACCATTCCGAAAAAACCGATTACAACTGAAGGTATGCTTGCAAGAAGCTCTATTACAGGTTTTACAATTTCACTTACTTTTTCATTTGCAACTTCAGCTATATAAATTGCTGTCATAAGCCCTAAAGGTACTGCAATTACACCTGAAATCACAGTTACAAGAAGAGAGCCGGCTATAAGTGCAAGAATTCCGAAATCAGCCGGATCATAGGTAGGATACCAGTATTTCCCAAAAATGAAATCAGAGACTTTTACTTCCCTGAATATAGGAAAGCCTTCCATGAAAAGGAAGACTATGATCATAGACATTATGAATATGCAGAAAAACCCCATAATCAGAAAAAATATTCTGATTTTTTTCTCTTTGCTTTCTCTTGTCATAAAAAATACTCTGTAATTTAATGTTTACAGCAGCCGTTAAAATAACGGCCGCCCTGCATATTATAAAGCTTAATAGATTGAGATGCTTCCCGCTTTTTTTACCAGTTCCTGGCCTTTGGGAGACATTATATAATTGATGAACTTACCGATTTTTCCCTCTGGCCAGCCGTTGGTGAACATATAAAGACCTCTTGCAATTTTATATTCCCCGGTCTGAGTTGTTTTTTCTGAACCGGTAACTCCGTCAACCTTTACAAGCTTGACATCATTATTGAGATAACCTAGTCCGATGTATCCGATTGCGCCTTTAGTGGATGCAATTGACTGAACAATGGCACCGTTTGAAGGCACTGTAAGCGCTCTTGGAGTAACCCTCTGTTTTTTTAGAACGATTTCACTCCACACTTCATATGTACCTGAAGAACTGTCTCTTGAAATAACCACAATGTCCATATCCGGGCCGCCGAACTCATTCCAGTTTTTAGCTTGACCGAGATAAATTTTTTCAAGATCAGATATTGAAAGGTCCTTTACCGGATTAGAGGGATTTACAACTGGTACTATTGCATCAAGAGCAACCATAAAAGGAACCGGATATACTCCTTTTTCACAAGCAGCTGTTTTTACTTCCTTATCCTTGATAAATCTTGAAGCATTTGCAATATCGGTGGTACCGTCAAGAATCGCCTTTATTCCGTTTCCGGAACCTCCGCCGGACAGGGTCACTTCGATATCAGGGTAATCTTTCATGAACGATTCGGAAACAATCTGAGCTACTGGAAGTACTGTTGTGGAACCTTTAACGACAAGTTTTTCCTTTGCAAAGGAAACCGAGGAAAAAATAAGCAATGCAGCCATTGCAATAAAAATTGAAAACTTCTTCATTGTAGACCATCCTTTTAATATTAAGTTTCAAAAATTAATCTTGAAAACATAATTACATTCAAAATGTTAGAAAATGATTAAAGGATGATTAATTTACAATAAAAAAAGCCTGTAATTTTTAATTACAGGCTTCTTCAGCTCATATTTGTGAGAAATCTTAGCAGGATTCTAACCAAAGCTTAATTATTCAGCTTTAGCTTCCTCCAGAGGTTCGCACATGGAAATAACACACATTGGAGCACCGTCGCTTTTACGGTTTCCAAGTCTAATAATGCGTGTATACCCGCCGTTCCTTGAGCCGAATTTCTCCTGTGCCTCTTCAAAAAGTTTATGAGCAACATCTTTTTCTCTTATAACTGCAAGAGCCTGTCTTCTGGCATGGAGATCCCCTCTTTTTGCAAGGGTAACCATCTTATCAGCCCATTTTCTAAGCTCTTTTGCCTTCACAACTGTTGTTTTGATCTGACCATGCTTCAAAAGCGAGGTTACCATATTTCTGAACATGGCGTTGCGATGACTTGAAGTCCTGCCAAGCTTGACTCCTGATACTTTATGTCTCATATCTTACTCCTATTCTATTTCTTCCTCATCATCTTCCTCAGGAGGCACAAAACCATCAAGTTTGGCCCCAAGCGATAAGCCCATTTCCCCAAGGACTTCCTTAATTTCATTCAATGATTTTCTGCCGAAATTCTTTGTTTTAAGCATTTCGCTTTCAGTTTTCTGCACAAGCTGATAAATTGTATTAATTTTTGCATTTTTAAGACAATTTGCGCTTCTGACTGACAGTTCAAGCTCATCAACACTTCTGTATAGATTTTCGTTAAACTTCGGCTTATCCTCATCACTTTTGTCAGGCTCAGGATCTGGTTCAAGATGTTCATCAAAAGTAATGAAAGGATTCATCTGTTCCTTTAAAATCTTTGCTGCATAGGCAAGACAGTCTTCCGGTTTTACACCGCCGTCAGTTCTGATTTCTATTGTAAGCTTGTCATAATCAGTTTTCTGCCCAACGCGGGCATTCCCTACCTGATAGCTTACTTTTTTTACAGGTGAAAAAACTGTATCAACTGCAATGGAATCATCCAGAATCGACTGTTCCTTATTCTGGCTGGAGAGGGCATAACCTTTCCCAATCCTTACTTCCATCCTGATATTAAGAGTTCCTCCCTGGGAAACTGTAGCTATATACTGGTCAGGATTTAGTACTTCAATTGCACCGTCTTCCGACACAATCTGAGATGCATAAACCTTGCCCGGTGCATCTGCTTTAAGTTCAATAATACGAGGTTCAAGATCGCTGGCTTTAAGCCTTACCTCTTTTAGATTCAGAATAATATCCGAAACATCTTCTATTACATTAGGAACTGTCGAATACTCGTGGGAAACTCCGTCAATCCATACCCTGACTATTCCTGCTCCGTAAATTGAAGAAAGAATTATACGTCTCAGGGAATTACCTATCGTAGTTGCAAACCCTTTTTCAAGAGGCTCAAAAATAAACTTTCCATAGGTGTCTGTTGTTTCAACCTGAACTTTTTCAGGTCTGATCATCTCTCGCCAGTTAATATATACAATTTCATCTAAATGTGAATTTGATGACATTAATTTACTCCCTTACGCCAGGAAGGTTTTTATTGTAAAACATGAAAATCCCTGATCTTTAAAATTAATCACTACCTGGAGTAAAATTCAACTATAAGATTCTCCTGGATCGGCAGTGCAATGTCTTCCCTTACAGGTATATTTTTTACAACACCTTTAAAATTATCTTTTTCCAGCTCAAGCCACTGAGCAATTCCGCGTCTTTCAACAGCTGCCAGAGAATCATTGATATTCTGGTTGTTCTTACTGTTTTCTACAAGCTCGATAACATCACCTGGCTTTACCATGAATGAAGGAATATTTGTTTTTCTTCCGTTCACTTTAAAATGATTATGCCTAACAAGCTGTCTTGCCTGATTTCTAGAAGGTGCAAAACCAAGACGATAAATTACATTATCAAGTCTGCGCTCAAGAGACGCTAGAAAGTTTTCACCGGTAACACCCTGAAGTCTTGATGCTTTCTGGAATGCAAGCTTGAACTGCTTTTCGGAAAGCCCGTAAAGTCTTCTAACCTTCTGCTTTTCTCTCAGCTGGATACCATAGTCTGAAAGTTTTCCTCTTTTTTGTCCATGCTGGCCAGGTGCATAGGAACGTCTTTCAAATGCACATTTATCTGTAAAGCATCTGTCGCCTTTTAGAAATAATTTTATATTTTCGCGTCTGCAATGTCTGCACACCGCTCCCCTGTATCGAGACAAGGCTTCCTCCTTAATTAAAAATTTCTTTTCAAATCAAATATAATTAAACTCTTCTGCG
Organism: Desulfobacteraceae bacterium; assembly: GCA_050253255.1. Classification (GTDB taxonomy): domain Bacteria; phylum Desulfobacterota; class Desulfobacteria; order Desulfobacterales; family JACKCP01; genus JACKCP01. The sequence goes on from JBFWJK010000011.1 coordinate 4,650, forward strand.
CTTAGGCGGACGGCATCCGTTATGCGGAACAGGTGTAACATCCTTTATGGAGGTAACATTAAGACCTGTTGACTGAAGAGCTCTTATTGCAGATTCTCTTCCTGCTCCCGGACCCTTAACATATACTTCAACTGTTTTCATTCCGTTTTCCACTGCTTTTTTTGCTGCATCCTCAGCAGCCATCTGAGCTGCAAAAGGTGTGCTTTTTCTGGAACCTTTAAAGCCCTGAGCACCAGAAGTCGACCAGCAGATAACATTGCCTGAAGTATCTGTTATACTTACAATTGAATTATTAAATGTTGAAAGTATATGTGCAACTCCGGTGGAAATATTCTTTCTGGTCTTTTTTTTCTTCTTAATTTTCACTTTTGCCATTTTAAAAAATACTCCAAAATTTATTTATTTTTTCTTTTTAACAGCTACGCGTCTTGGGCCTTTTCTTGTTCTGGCATTGGTTCTTGTCCTCTGCCCGTTGACAGGAAGACCGCGTCTGTGCCTCAGTCCTCTGTAGCAACCTAGGTCCATAAGGCGTTTAATGTTCATGGCTACTTCACTTCTAAGTTCGCCTTCTACCTTATATTCGCCGTCGATCTTACGTCTGATTTTATTAACTTCATCATCAGAAAGATTCATTATCTTCACTGCGGCATCAATTTCCAAACTCTTCAATATATTGGCAGCTGTTGTTCTTCCAATACCGTAAATATATGTCAGAGCAATGTCCGCTCTTTTGTTTTTGGGTAAATCTACACCTGCTATCCTAGCCAAAATACCCCCCTTTAACCCTGCCTTTGTTTATGACGCTTGTTTGTACAAATAACCCTAACCACACCTTTTCTTTTTATGATGCGACAATTTCTGCACATCTTTTTTACTGAAGGTCTGACTTTCATAATTAACCTCTGCTGGATTCTATTTTTTAGCTCTGTATACTATTCTTCCCCGTGTCAAGTCATAGGGAGAAAGTTCAACTGTAACCTGGTCTCCAGGTAAAATTTTAATAAAATGCATACGCATCTTGCCGGAAATATGGGCAAGTATTTCATGGCCGTTTTCCAGTTCAACACGAAACATTGCATTAGGCAGGGTTTCAGTAACCGTACCTTCAACCTTTATGGCTTCTTCCTTTGCCATTCCTACTCCTTTCAATTTACAGAACAGGAAAAAATCAAATTTTGTAAAATAACACCTATCTTATACTTAGTCCAGCTTTTTTCTTTTTATTGCCCGAGTTGTCATTTGTCAAAAAACCCTGATAATTTCTGTTTATCAGATGTGATTCAACCTGTCCGACAAAATCTATTGCAACACCAACCACAATCAGCAGAGCTGTACCGCCGAAATAAAACGGAACATTGTATTTTGCAATAAGTAATGTCGGCAGAATGCAAACCGCGGAAATATAGATTGAGCCGCTCAAAGTCAAACGTGTTATTACTTTATCAATATACTCAGTTGTCTTTTTTCCAGGTCTTACTCCAGGAATGTAGCCTCCGCCTTTTTTAAGGTTTTCTGCAAGATCTTCCGGATTAAACTGAATGGCCGTATAAAAAAAACAGAAAAATACAATAAAGGCCACATAAATTAAATTATAAAGAATTGTCTGTGGAGACATTGCCCTTGAAACAGCTTCCATCGCCGGCACATCAATTATATTGGCCAGTGTTGCCGGGAACATCATAATGGAAGATGCAAAAATCGGGGGTATAACTCCTGCACTATTTATTTTGAGGGGAAGATGCGAATTCTGACCGCCAAACATCTTTCTTCCCACAACTCTTTTTGCATAATGAACAGGTATTCTCCGCTGGGCCTGCTCCATGAAAATTATAAAGGCTATTACACCAACCATAAGGACAAGAAGAAGAATCAGTCCGAAGACACTCAACTCACCTTGTGATATAAGCCTGAATGTATTTGTTATTGCTACAGGCATTCTTGCTACTATACCTGCAAATATTATCAGGGAAATTCCGTTGCCAATCCCCCTTTCAGTAATCTGCTCTCCCAGCCACATTATAAAAACAGTACCTGCTGTAAGAGTGATCATTGTCATAATTCTAAATCCCCAGCCCGGCTCAATAACTATGGGAGCTCCGCCGGGTGAAGTCATATTTTCAAGACCTATGCTTATTCCAATACCCTGGACCAGACTGATTGCAACAGTTGCATATCTTGTATACTGGGTAAGCTTTTTTCTTCCATGCTCACCTTCTTTTTTCAGCTGATCGAGTTGGGGAACAGAAACTTTAAGCAGCTCAAAAATAATTGCAGCACTGATATAAGGCATAATACCAAGGGCAAACACTGAAAGCTGACTCAACGCACCCCCGGCGAACATGTCAAACATTGAGAACAATGTGCCTTTAGCCGATGCAAACAACGATACAAGAGCTTCTCTGTCAATTCCCGGAGTCGGGACATGGACACCGATTCTGTAAACAATCAGAAGAAGTGCAGTTACAAGTAGCCTCTTCTTCAGTTCAGCCTGCTTGAATATATTCTGATATCCGCTGCCAGTTATCATTTTGTAATTACCTCTACTCGGCCGCCTGCCGCTTCAATTTTTTCAATTGCAGATTTACTGGCCTTGGTAACTTTAATATTAAGAGGAACACTTATCTCACCACGTCCCAGAAGCTTAACACCGTCTCCAAGCCTGCTTATTTTTCTGGCGTCCAAAAGAACTTTTTCATCTATCTCTGCGTTTGCTTCAAAGGATGCAAAAGCTTCAAGATTGATAACACTGAAGTCCTTTTTAAATATATTTGTAAAACCTCTTTTAGGAAGTCTTCTCTGAAGAGGCATCTGACCGCCCTCAAATCCGATTCTTACCTTCCCGCCTGAGCGTGCTTTTTGTCCCTTGCTTCCGCGGCCTGCTGTTGTTCCATTACCTGAGCCTGGTCCGCGTCCTTTTCTCTTTCTTCTTTTCCGGCTGCCTTCAGCCGGTGAAAGCTCATGAAGTCTCATAAACTAAATCTCCTCAACCTTCACCAAATGCTCAACTTTACGGATCATTCCTCTGACTGAAGGAATATCCTGCATTTCAACCTGTTTGCCAATTCTGGTCAGCCCCATAGCCCTGAGTGTCTTTCTATGTTTTTCCGGGCGGCTGATCATGCTTTTAACCATGGTTATTTTAAGTTTTTCTGCCATTTTGCACCTTTCAAATCCCGATAAAATGATTTACAGCAGACGACTCTTTTAAAAAAGGTCGCTTACTTCAATCCCTCTTCTCTTTGCAACCTGCTCGGGACTTTCAATATTTATAAGACCGTCAATTGTTGCTCTAACTACGTTGTTCGGATTGTTTGTTCCGATACATTTGGTCAAAATATCTGTAACCCCTACGGCTTCCAGAACTGAACGAACAGCACCGCCGGCAATAACACCGGTACCTGGTGCAGCAGGCTTCAGAAGAACATTCCCGGCCCCGAATCTGCCGTTTGTTGTGTATGGAATAGTTCCATTCTTAAGATACACGGAAACCATATTTCTTTTTGCCTGTTCAACCGCTTTTCTGATGGCTTCGGGTACTTCTCCTGCCTTGCCTGTTCCAAATCCAACTCTGCCCTGACCGTCACCAACTACAACCAAAGCTCCAAAGCTGAATCTGCGGCCGCCTTTTACAACTTTAGCGACTCTTTTTATGTGAACAACTTTATCTATAAGTTGTTTTTCATCTGTCTCTTTTTTAAACAAAACAGCCTCCTACGATAATTAAAAATTAAGCCCCGCTTCTCTTGCACCATCAGACAAAGCTTTTACTCTTCCATGATAAATATAACCATTTCTGTCAAAAACCACTTTTTCTATGCCTTTCGCCTTAGCTCTTTCAGCAACAAGCGTACCTATTTTAACAGCGGCAGCAGTTTTATTTTCAAATTCACTGCCTTTTAGCTCTTTATCAAGAGTTGATGCAGAAACAAGAGTCTGACCGTTTGAATCATCAATTATCTGAGCATAAATATGCCTTGCGCTTCTGAAAACTGAAAGCCTTGGGCATTCTGTACTGCCAGAAATCTTCTTTCTGATTCTTATCTTTCTTTTATATCTGGAAACAAATTTAGGTTCTCTTTTAAAACCCATTTTAGCACCTCTTATACATTAAGCTTTGGCAGCTTTACCAGCTTTTCTGATAATATGTTCATCAACATATTTGACACCTTTGCCTTTGTAAGGTTCCGGCGGTCTTTTTTCTCTTATCTCAGCTGCTACCTGTCCAACTTTCTGTTTGTCTATTCCTGAAACGCTGATTTTATTGCCTTCTACAGCTATTTCAACATATTCAGGCACTTTGTAAACCACTGGATTTGAATATCCAAGGTTTAGTACAAGTTCACTTCCCTTTACTTCAGCTCTGTAACCTACACCGTTAACTTCAAGGACTTTCTTGAACCCTTCGCTTACGCCTGTTACCATATTGGCAATCAATGCTCTAGTCATTCCCTGAAACGCTCTTGTTACGTTCGCCTGAGATTTTGCTTTAACATTGATTACGCCTTCAGATATTTCAAGCTCAACGTCAGGATGAACTTCCTGCTCGAGTTTGCCCTTGGCACCTTCAATAAAAATAATACTGTCTTTATACTCTGCCTTAACGCTACCCGGGAGTTTAACAGGCTTGTTTCCTATACGTGACATATTATCTCCTATTCTTACCAAACATTGCAGAGTATTTCTCCGCCTACATTTTGATTTCTTGCTTCCTTGTCAACCAAAAGACCTTTTGATGTAGACAAAATGGCTATTCCAAGACCATTTCTCACTCTTGGAATTTCTGAAGCGTTGGAGTAAATTCTTCTGCTCGGCTTACTCACTCTTTCGATTCCGAAAATAACGTGTTTTCTGCCTTCCATGAATTTAAGATAAACACGCAGGATTCCCTGCTTATCATCTTCAATTACTTTATAGTCGCGGATATAGCCCTGATCTTTCAGAATAGAAACTATCCCAGTCTTGATTTTCGAATTCGGCACATCAACGCTTTCAAGCTTCGCGTGCCCGGCGTTCCTTATTCTTGTAAGCAAATCTGCAATCGGATCTGTGATTGCACTCATATCATATCTCCGTACTTTTAATTTTATATTACCAGCTTGACTTAGTAACACCCGGCAGTTTGCCGTTTGCTGCAAGATCTCTGAAACAAATTCTGCACACACCAAAATATCTCATAAAAGCTCTTGGACGACCGCATAGAGGACATCTGTTATATGCACGAACATTATATTTTGGCTTTTTGTTCGCCTTTTCTACTAAAGCTTTTCTTGCCAAAACCCTCTCCTCCTTAATTAATTTCTGAACGGCATACCGAGCAGTTTTAAAAGTTCCTTAGCTTCATTGTCGGTTTTAGCCGTAGTTACTATAGAGATATTAAGACCTTTAACCTTGTCTATCTTATCATATACTATTTCAGGGAAGATAATCTGCTCCCTGATACCTAATGTGTAGTTCCCTGAGCCGTCAAAGGACTTACCCGATACACCCTTAAAATCTTTAACACGAGGAAGTGCAATATTAATCAGACGGGTAAGAAAATCATACATTTTTTCTTTTCTTAAAGTCACCATGCACCCGATGGGCATTCCCTGTCTTAACTTAAAAGCCGCAATAGACTTTTTAGCTCTGGTTACAACTGGCTTCTGACCTGAAATCAGTTTGAGCTCTTCTACGGCTGAATCCAATAACTTGTTGTTGGAAACTGCATCGCCTAAACCCATATTAAGAACTACTTTTTCAATCTTTGGAACTTCCATAAGATTTTTGTAGCCAAAGGTTTCGGTCAGTTTTGGAACAATTTCCGTTTTGTAAGTACTTCTCATATCCACCATTAAAATCCTCCGGGACGCCCCTTATCCTTAATCCTAATTCATTACTTCCTTGCACTTGCTGCAAATGCGTACTTTCTTTCCGTCTTCCAAAATCTTGTATCCTACTCTGGACGGTTTCATGCACTGCGAACAAAGAATCATAACATTTGAGGAATGGATAGGAGCTTCTTTTTCGATGATCCCGCCTTGTCTGTTCTGCATATTCGGTTTGACGTGGCGTTTCACCTTATTAATGTTCTCAACTACTACCCGGTTTTCCTTACGGTCAACCTTTAATATTTTCCCAATTTTGCCTTTATCCTTACCGGCAACTACTTTTACCTTATCATCTTTTTTAAGACCTGTTTTAACCTGCATGGGATCTTCCTTTTTCCTCTTAAAGCACTTCAGGTGCAAGCGAAATTATTTTCATGAATCGTTTGGCCCTGAGTTCTCTTGCAATAGGACCAAAAATCCTTGTCCCCATCGGCTCTCTGTTGGGGTTGATCAAAACGGCAGCATTATCGTCAAAACGAATGCTTGAACCGTCCGGACGCTGAAGCTGCTTTTTTGTTCTTACAACAACGGCTTCCACAACATCGCCTTTTTTGACTTTGCCGCCCGGTATTGCAACTTTTACCGTTACTTTAATTACATCGCCTACTCTGGCGTATCTTTTTCTGGTACCGCCTAGAACCTTGATGCACATAACTTCTTTTGCACCAGAGTTATCAGCGACCGCCAGACGTGTCTCCTGCTGAATCATTTTAAATACCCTTCATGATTGTGACAAAAATTAAACAGCTTTTTCCATTATTCTGCTTACACGCCATCTTTTATTTTTGCTCAAAGGGCGTGATTCCAGAATCAGGACACGGTCTCCAACCTGGCATTCATTACGCTCATCATGGGCCATATACTTTTTATGACGTCTGATATACTTTTTGTATAATGGATGCTTAACCAGTCTTTCAACTTTTACGGTAACAGACTTATCCATTTTATTAGAGACGACATATCCTGACAATTGTCTTTTCATTCCTCTTTCACTCATGGCTTCACTCTACTTGTTTTTTAGTTCATTCAGCACAGTAAGTACTCTTGCAATGTTTTTCTTAACCTTTGGAATTGCAGCGGTATTTTCCAGACGTCCTGTACGGTGCTGAAATCGAAGGTTAAAAAATTCCTGCTTCAGATCCTTTGCCTGCTTCTCGAGTTCTTCAACACTCTTTTCTCTTAATTTTGCAGCTTTAATCATGACCACTCGCCTCTTTCTACAAACTTGGTTTTAACAGGAAGCTTGTGAGATGCAAGTCTGAATGCCTCCATAGCCAGTTCTCTGTCTACACCTTCAAGTTCATACATGATTCTGCCGGGCTTGATTCTTGCCACCCAGCCTTCGTTTGGACCTTTTCCTTTACCCATCCTGACTTCGGCAGGTTTTTTTGTAATTGGAATATCAGGAAAAATTCTGATCCACATTTTTCCGCCCCTTTTAATATGACGGTTTATTGCAATCCTTGCAGCTTCGATCTGCCTGGACGAAATATAACCGGGCTCAACAGCCTGAAGTCCGAATTCACCGAAATTCAGTGAAGAACCTCTCATAGCCCGGCCAGTTGTGCGGCCTCTGTGCTGCTTTCTGAATTTAAATCTCTTTGGACTAAGCATGGTTAAAAATAACTCCTATTTTTCCACTTCCGCTAGGTTTTTATCCTTTTTAAGAACTTCACCCTTGAAAAGAAATACTTTGATTCCGATTACACCGTAGGTTGTCTGCGCCTGAGTTACACCGTAATCAATATCTGCCCTCAAAGTGTGAAGAGGAATTCTTCCTTCCTTGTACCATTCTGTTCTTGCCATTTCAGCTCCGCCAAGACGCCCTGAACATATAATCTTAACGCCTTCCGCTCCAAGCCTCATGGCACTGGTAACACTTCTTTTCATTGCTCTTCTGAAGGCAACCCTTTTTTCAAGCTGAGCAGCAACGTTTTCAGAAATAAGCTGTGCGTCAAGCTCCGGCTTTCTTACTTCCTGAATATCAATTACAACTTCCTGCTTAGAAATAAGCTTGGAAACTTCCTGCTTGATAAGAGCTATTTCAGCACCTTTCTTACCGATAACTATACCGGGACGGGAAGTGAAAATTCTTATCTTGATCCTTTTAGAAGATCTTTCAATTTCAATCTTTGAAATGCCCGCATGGAACAATCTTTTCTTCAGATATTTTCTTACTCTGAAGTCTTCCTGCAGCCGCTGGCCGTAGTCTTTTTTATTGGCAAACCACCTGGAATCCCATGTTTTGATAATTCCAAGGCGCAGGCTTGTCGGATTAACTTTCTGACCCAAAACTCCTCCTCCTTATGCAGCCTTTTCTGCCAGAATGACAGTAATATGGCTGGTTTTCTTCAGAATCCTGGTTGCACGGCCTCTGGCTCTCGGACGGAATCTTTTGAGCATTGGGCCCTGATCAACGTAAATATTTTTTATATAGAGATCATCAATATCCAATCCCTTCTGCTCAGCGTTTGCAGCAGCAGAACGAACCAGCTTCTCCAATATGCCCGCAGCCTTCTGGGGCATGAAACTCAAACTGTTAAGGCCGAAATCAATTGGCTTTCCCTTAACCTGGCCTATAACAAGACGCACCTTCTGAGGTGAAATCCTTTTATATCTTGCAATTGCTCTAACTTCCATTTTCGCCACCCTTTATCCTATTACTTAGCCTTTGACTTTTTATCTGCCGCATGACCATAATATGTCCGGGTAGGCGAAAATTCGCCTAATTTATGGCCGACCATGTTTTCTGTAATAAAAACAGGTACGAACTTTTTGCCGTTATGCACAGCAAGTGTAAGTCCGACCATTTCCGGAAGTATGGTAGACCTTCTTGACCAGGTCTTGATAACTTTTTTATTCTGAGTCTCCTGTGCAGTCAGTATTTTCTTAAAAAGACTGTTATCTACAAAGGGTCCTTTTTTCAATGAGCGTGGCATAACTGTCTACCCCTTAATTTCTTGTTCTTCTCTTAACAATATAGCGATCAGTGGATTTATTTTTCCTTGTCCTGTATCCCTTGGTCGGTTTACCCCATGGAGTACATGGATGTCTACCACCGGAAGAACGGCCTTCACCACCGCCCATAGGATGGTCAACCGGGTTCATAGCAACACCCCTTACACTTGGGCGCTTGCCTTTCCACCTGTTTCTACCCGCTTTACCTATGGAAATATTTGCATGATCCTTATTCCCGATCTGACCAACTGTAGCTCTGCAGGCCTGAAGTATCATCCTGACTTCACCCGAAGGCATTTTAATCAGGGCATACTTGTCTTCCTTTGCAAGAAGCTGTGCAAAAACGCCTGCACTTCTTACCAGCTGACCACCCTGTCCCTGTCTCAGCTCTATATTGTGAACATGGGTACCAAGGGGAATATTTTTTAACGGAAGAGTATTTCCCGGTCTGATGTCTACATTTTCACCAGACTCAACAATATCACCTACTTTAAGATCCTGGGGAGCAATTATATATCTTTTTTCTCCGTCCACATAGTGAAGCAGTGCTATTCTTGATGTTCTGTTAGGGTCATACTCAATTGATGCTACCTTTGCAGGTATATCGACCTTGTCTCTTTTAAAATCTATTTTTCTGTAAAGTCTTTTATGACCGCCGCCTTTGTGCCTTACAGTTATTCTCCCGTAGGAGTTTCTTCCTGCACTTCTGTTAAGGGATGTAACAAGACTTCTTTCGGGCTCCTTTTTAGTAATCTCTTCAAAGGTGCTGTACTCCTGCCCTCTTCGTCCTGCAGACGTCGGTTTTACTCTTTTTATAGCCATTTATACCCTCTACACACCTTCAAAAAATTCGATTTTATCCCCGTGTCTCAATTGAACTATAGCTTTTTTCCAGTTTTTCCTCTGGCCGACAATGAGACCACGACGCTTTTTTTTGCCTTTTACAATCGCTGTTCTGACGCCCTCGACCTTAACTTTGAAAATGTCTTCCACAGCCTTTTTAATTTCAATTCTGTTGGCACGGGGGTCAACTTCAAATGTGACCTGATTTAGCAATTCGTTTTGAAGATTTGACTTTTCGGTATTTACCGGTCCAAGAATAATATCATAAGAGGTTTTCATCACAATAACCTCCCTTCGATTTCTTTAGCTGATGACTCAAGCAAAATCAGATTCTCATATTTCAAAACATCATAAACGTTAAGACCGTCAACATGAAGAACTTTCACAGACGGAATATTTCTTGCTGAGAGAATCACTTTGTCATCCATATCATTAACTACTATAAGTGCATTTTTTACATTAAGAGCTTCAAGTATTTCCATAAATTTCTTTGTCTTGATTTCTTCGAGCTCTATTGTATTCAATATCTTCAGACTATTGCTCTGATTTTTTGCACTTAAGGCCATTTTTTTAGCGGTTTTCTTAACCTTCTTAGGAACGCCGAATTCAAAAGACTTAGGCTTTGGGCCAAAAACCACACCACCGCCCTTAAGCAAAGGAGATTTTATATTACCTCTTCTTGCCCGGCCTGTTCCTTTCTGCCTGTACAGCTTCACTGTACTTCCCTTAATTTCTGATCTGCCTTTGGCCGAGGCAGTTCCCGCTCTTCTTGCAGCAAGCTGCATGCGAACGACAGTATTCAGAATATCACCTCTTACTTCCAGATCAAAAATTTCATCTGAAAGTGTGACTTCTGACACTTTTTCGCCCTTTTGGTTTAAAACTTCAAAAGCTGCCATTTTTTCCTCATTTCTTCCATTTACAATACGGCCTACAGCTTAATATTTACGCCTTTTTAATTTCCAAGTATCCGTTTGTGTGACCAGGAACGGCTCCCTTTAAAAAAATAATGTTTTCTTCAGGAAGAATATCAACTATCTGAATTTTTTTAACAGTCACTTTTTTGTTTCCGTACTGACCCGGCATTCTCTTACCTTTAATTACGCGTGCAGGGTATGCACTACATCCAATAGAACCCGGTCTTCTTACATTTCGTGAACCATGAGTAACAGGGCCTCGTGAAAAACCGTGCCTTCTTACAGTTCCAGAAAAACCGCGGCCTTTTGATGTACCGGATACAGATACTTTTTCACCAACTTTAAAAATATCAAGGCGTATTTCCTGACCGGCTTCATATTCTCCCGGATTATCCACGGGAAATTCTTTAATCTTGTAAAAACATTTTCCGCCGCTTTTTTCAAAGTGACCTTTCAAAGGTTTAGTCACATTCTTGGTTTTTTCATTAAAACCAAGCTGAAGCGCATTGTAATTGTCAGTCTCATTTGTCTTAACCTGGGTGATCACACAGGGGCCGGCCTCTACTACAGTAACAGGCACCTGATTTCCCTCGGGGGTATAAACACTTGTCATCCCAAGTTTTTTACCGATCAATCCTTTACACATAACCTAAAATCCCCGAACTAAAGTTTAATTTCCACATCTACACCAGGAGACAGATCAAGCTTCATAAGAGCATCTACTGTCTGCTGTGTCGGCTCAAGAATATCCAAAAGCCTTTTGTGGGTTCTGATTTCAAACTGCTCCCTTGACTTCTTGTTTACATGGGGAGACCTTAAAACACAAAACTTGTTAATTTTTGTTGGCAATGGAATCGGACCGACAACCTGAGCCCCTGTCTTTCTGGCTGTGTCTACAATATCCAGCGCCGACTGATCCAACAGTTTGTGATCATAAGCCCGCAACCTTATTCTAATCTTGGTTTCCATAATTTAATCTCTCGCTTTTCCGATTAGCTTACCGGCATTAACAAATCTCATACACCCTACCAGCGATAATGCGCAAAAGCCTTGTTGGCTTCGGCCATCTTGTGGGTATCTTCTCTTTTCTTTACTGACGCTCCCCTGTTATTGGCAGCATCCAAAAATTCGGCTGCCAGTTTTTTTGGCATACCTTTTTCAGATCTTGATTTGGAATAATTAATAAGCCATCTCATGGCAAGGGCTGTCTGCCTTGCAGGTCTTATTTCAGTTGGAACCTGATAGGTTGAACCGCCGACCCTGCGAGACTTAACTTCAACAAACGGTCTTACGTTGTCCATTGCCCTTTTAAAAATCTCAATCGCAGGCTCACCTGATTTTTCTCCAACAAGATCCAACGCCGAATAAACAACTTTTTCTGCAACGCTTTTTTTCCCGTCAAGCATAATCTTGTTAATAAACCGGGAAACAAGCTCATTGCCATACCTTGAATCTGGTTTAATTTTGCGTTTAGGAACTTCTCTTCTTCTCGGCATTCTAAATCTCTTTTCCTTAATAATTTACTCTTAAAATTTATTTAGGCCTTTTTGCACCATACTTGGATCTTCCCTGCTTACGATCCTCAACTCCTAAAGTATCAAGAGCACCGCGGACAATATGGTAACGTACACCTGGAAGGTCCTTTACTCGGCCTCCTCTTACTAGCACAACGGAGTGTTCCTGAAGATTGTGACCTATACCAGGGATATAGGCAGTCACTTCAACTCCTGTTGTAAGCCTTACTCTTGCAACTTTTCTAAGAGCTGAGTTCGGCTTTTTTGGGGTAGATGTAAAAACACGGGTGCAAACTCCTCTTTTCTGAGGCCCGCCTTTCAAAGCCGGTGTGCTGTTCTTTTTAGCAGTACGGCTTCTACCCTTTCTAACTAACTGGTTAATAGTTGGCATTTAGCACTATCCTCCTTTTACCTGTCTTGACAAAATCATTTATATATAAATTAACAGCTTTAAGGGGTCAAGTTTTATTTGTATTATTAAAAACTTCTAATACAAACCACCCCTTAAAAAGCCGTTTTTCTATACACTATTTTAAATTTATAAGAAAGCTGATTTATTTTTTTTTTAATAATTTTCCACAGCTTTTACATTTAGGTCCCAGAATTCTTTCTTTCCGGTTCCTGCCGGGACAAGCCTTCCCATAATAACGTTTTCCTTAAGTCCTCTCAGTGAATCAACCTTGCCTGCAACGCTGGCTTCGGTAAGAACTCTTGTTGTTTCCTGAAACGAGGCTGCAGAGATAAAGCTTTCTGTTGAAAGCGATGCCTTGGTTATACCCAGAATAAGAGGATCGCCCTGAGCAGGCATGTCTCCACGGGCTACAGCCATTGCATTGGTACGCTCAAAAACTTTTCTTTCAACCTGTTCATCAATAATAAAATCTGTATCACCAGGGTCTACAACCTTGATCATTCTCATCATCTGACGCACAATTACTTCGATATGCTTGTCATTGATCTTAACACCCTGGAGCCTGTAAACTTCCTGAACCTCATTCAAAAGATATTTGGCCAGTTCTATTTCTCCTTTGATGTTAAGTATGTCCTGAGGATTTATATCCCCGCCGCAAAGAGCTTCGCCGGCTCTCACATAATCGCCTTCATACACGTTGAGCTGCTTGCTTCTGGTGATGAGATACTCTTTTTTCTCACCCACATCAACCGGAGTAACAATAACCTTATGCTTCCCTTTGGTTCCACGGGAAACCGTAACATAACCGTCTATTTCCGAAAGAACTGCCGCATCCTTTGGCTTTCTTATTTCAAAAAGCTCTGCAACCCTTGGAAGACCGCCTGTGATATCCTTAGTCTTTGTGGTAGCTCTCGGAAGTTTTGCAATAACATCACCAGAATGAACCTCATCGCCTTCCTCTGCCATAAGAACGGCTCCAACAGGAAGTGCATATCTTGCATAGTCATTTCCGTCAGGAAGTCTTACCCCTCTTCCGTTGGCATCCTTGAGGGTTATTCTCGGTCTGAATTCTGTTGTCTTATGATCCGAAATTGTACGGCTTGCCTTACCTGTAACAGGGTCAATCTGCTCAGTCACTGTTTTACCGGGTATAATATCCTCATACTTTATTGTACCTGAAACTTCAGTGATAATCGGAGTAGTGAAAGCGTCCCAAACAGCCATGACATCACCGGGTTTTACTTTCTGCCCGTCTTTCACGAGAAGCAGTGCACCGTAAATTACCCTGCATCTTTCTAGTTCGCGCCCGCTTTCTCCGATTATGGCGAATTCACCGCCTCTTCTGTTCATTACAACATTTTCATTTTCAGCATTTTCTACAACGTTAATACCGTCAAATTTGACAACACCTTCAGTTCTTGCTTTTATATCAGCCTGTTCAACCCGCTGGCTCGCTGTACCGCCTATATGGAATGTTCTCATTGTAAGCTGTGTTCCAGGTTCACCAATTGACTGTGCAGCAAGAATACCGACAGCTTCGCCGACTTCAATCTTTTTACCAAGAGCAAGATCCCGGCCGTAACAAGCTGCACACACACCCTCTTCAGCCTGACATGTCAGTACAGATCTTATCCTCAGCTTCTTGATTCCGGCATCATCAATCTTTTTAACATCACGCTCCCTGATTTCAACTCCCGCAGGAACAATTACTTCATCTGTAAAAGGGTCAAGAACATCCTCTGCCGTAAATCTTCCGAGAATTCTTTCACCGAGCTCCTGTATTACTTCGCCACCTTCAGTAAGCGGCTCTACTTCAATACCAAGCCTTGTTCTGCAGTCGTCTTCCGTTACCATGCAGTCCTGGGCAACATCGGCAAGTCTTCTTGTAAGGTAGCCTGAGTTAGCTGTTTTAAGAGCTGTATCGGCAAGACCTTTTCTGGCACCGTGGGTAGAGGTGAAATACTGAAGAACAGAAAGACCTTCCCTGAAATTCGCAGTAATAGGAGTTTCAATAATTTCGCCTGAAGGCTTGGCCATAAGCCCCCTCATACCTGCAAGCTGTCTCATCTGATCCTTGCTTCCCCTGGCGCCTGAATCCGCCATCATGAAAATAGCGTTCATTCTGCCTGATTCGGGATTATCAGAATCAGGATCAATCACAGGAGGCTTGTTCATATATTTCATCATTGCCTCAGCAATGTCGTCTGTAGTCTTTGCCCAGATATCGACAACCTTGTTATACTTCTCACCCTGGGTAATAAGACCTTCTGTATACTGCCTGTTGATCTCGTTTACCTTGTCTTCGGAAGACTTTATGATATCCCATTTGTTTTCAGGGATAATCATATCATTGATTGAAATCGAAAGACCTCCGATTGTTCCCATCTCGTACCCCAGATCCTTAAGACGGTCTGCAAGAATTACAGTATTTTTAGTTCCTGTGTATCTGTATGTATAGTCAATAAGCTCTCTAATCGTTTTCTTGTTCATCTGTTTATTGACTATTTCAAAAGGAATTCCGTCTTCGCGGTCGGTAATTTCAAAAATATGATAACTCTCACCGTCAAAATAAGGCCCGGCAATCTGTCCGGTCTCTTTCCTGAAAATTTCCTTGGCTTCAGTCCCTTTAAAAGAAAACTCGTATTCAAAATCCTTTAAAGAAAATTTACCTATAAAATGACCTTTATCCTTTACCGGTCCTTCAGAAATCTTATCAGCAGCTTCAAGAAATGAAAGTTCACCATTTCTGACTTTATCTGCTGTTTCCTGTGCTTTTTCAAGGGAAGAGGTTTTAATATGGTTAAAGGCAAAGACGCTGTCATCAGGAATTACTTCCCAGAGAATTGTCCTGCCAACTGTTGTATCATATTTTTTCCCGTCTCTCATCCTGACTTTTATAGCTGCATGCATTCCAACTGTTCCTGAATCAAGAGCAATTCTTACTTCGTCTGGTGAGGAAAAAACCGTGCCTTCACCTCTATCTCCGGGAATATGCTGGGTAAGATAATACAGCCCCAGAACAATATCCTGTGTAGGAACAATTATTGGAGATCCGTTTGCAGGAGAAAGAATATTGTTACTCGAAAGCATCAGAACTCTTGCTTCAATATGTGACTCGATTGAAAGCGGCAGATGCACCGCCATCTGGTCACCGTCAAAGTCGGCGTTGAATGCAGTACATACAAGAGGATGAAGCCTGATAGCCTTACCTTCGATCAGAACAGGTTCAAAAGCCTGAATACCCAGCCTGTGAAGAGTTGGAGCTCTGTTAAGCATTACAGGATACTCATTTACAACTTCTTCCAGAGTATCCCATACTTCGGGTGTTTCCTTTTCAACCATTTTTTTAGCGCTTTTAACTGTGGAAACTATCCCTTTCTGCTCCAGATGATGATAGATAAACGGCTTGAAAAGCTCCAGAGCCATTTTTTTCGGAAGACCGCACTGATGCAGCCTGAGCTGAGGCCCGACAACAATAACAGTACGTCCGGAATAGTCAACACGCTTTCCAAGAAGGTTCTGGCGGAAACGCCCCTGCTTTCCCTTAAGAGTGTCTGAAAGTGATTTCAGAGGTCTTTTGTTGGACCCTGTTACAACTCTTCCGTGTCTTCCGTTGTCAAAAAGAACATCAACAGCTTCCTGAAGCATTCTTTTTTCATTTCTTACAATAATATCCGGTGCATTAAGCTCGACAAGACGCTTGAGCCTGTTGTTTCTGTTTATAACTCTTCTGTAGAGATCATTTAAATCAGAAGTAGCAAAACGCCCACCCTCAAGAGGAACAAGAGGTCTCAGATCCGGAGGAAGAACAGGTACAACTTCCATAATCATCCACGCGGGGTTGATTCCAGATCTTCTGAATGCATCGACAATCTTCATTCTCTTGGCAAGCTTCTGCTTTTTTGCAACTGAATTTGTCTGCTTGATTTCTTCCTTGAGATCAGAATAAACCTCTTCAAGGTTTATCTCCTCAAGAAGTTTTTTAACTGCTTCTGCGCCTATTCCGGATTCAAATGAATTTTCTCCGTAAAGATCAAGAGCTTCATGGTATTTTTCATCTGAAAGAAGCTGCATTTTCTTCATCCCGGTATCCTTGGGATCCAGGACAATAAAACAGTCAAAATAAAGAACTTTTTCCAGATTCTTAAGGGTTATGTCAAGCAGGTTCCCGATTTTGCTTGGGAGACTCTTTAAAAACCAGATATGAGAAACAGATGTCACAAGTTCTATATGGGCCATCCTGTCTCTTCTTACTTTGGACTGAATAACCTCTACACCGCATTTTTCACATATAACCCCGCGGTGCTTCATTCTCTTATATTTTCCGCAGTTACACTCATAGTCCTTTGTCGGACCGAAGATCTTGGCACAGAAAAGTCCGTCTCTTTCAGGCTTGAATGTTCTGTAGTTTATTGTTTCAGGCTTTGTTATTTCGCCGTGAGACCATTCCCTGATCGTTTCAGGAGATGCAAGTGAAATCTGCACACCTTCATAACGTTTGGGATCAGTGGGTTTGGCAAAAAAATCATAAATCGAGTCCACTATTAACCCTCCTTAGTTGTCACTTTCAATCAGGTTCATGTCAAGTCCAAGGCTTTGAAGTTCCTTAATCAGAACCTTGAAAGATTCGGGAAGCCCGGGTTCGAGCATATTCTGACCTTTTACTATTTTTTCGTACATTCTTGTTCTTCCAGCCATGTCATCAGACTTTACTGTAAGGAATTCCTGAAGAGCATAAGCCGCTCCATATGCTTCCATTGCCCAGACTTCCATCTCTCCAAGTCTCTGACCTCCGAACTGAGCCTTACCTCCCAGAGGCTGCTGGGTAACAAGTGAATACGGCCCGATCGATCTTGCATGAAGCTTGTCATCTACCAGGTGATGCAGTTTCAGCATATACATGGTTCCGACTGTTACAGGCCCGCCAAAAGGGAGTCCTGTTCTTCCGTCATACAGCAGCTCCTGCCCAAGAGGAGATGCGCCGCCTTCTTCAAGAAGGGCTTTGATTTCTGTTTCATGGGCTCCGTCAAAAACCGGCGTTGCCACATGGACTCCATTCTTGAACTCCTTACCGAAATCAACAATATCTTCTTCATCGGCATTTTTTATTTTTTCAAGTTCCCTTGGGTTGTCGCTGAATATTCTTTCAAGCTTCTCCCTCAAAAGATCTGCTCTTTTCATCTCAAGAAGTTCTTCAATCTGATAGCCAAGAGCTCTTGCAGCACGACCAAGATGAATTTCCATAATCTGTCCCACGTTCATACGAGATGGAACACCAAGAGGGTTCAGTACCATGTCAACGGGTGTCCCGTCCTTGAAAAAAGGAAGGTCTTCAACAGGAAGAACCCTTGACACAACACCTTTGTTACCATGACGTCCTGCCATTTTATCACCAACAGACAAAACCCTTTTCATGGCAACATAAACCTTGATCATTTTTATCACACCTGGAGGAAGATCATCTCCTTTTTCAAAATGGCTTACCTGGTCGTCAAATTCCTTTTTTGCAGATGCCATTTCTTCCCTGGCAAGTTCAATAACAGAATCTATTCTTTCGGTAGCCTCGTCATTTGAAACAATTATTCCTTCAAGCTCTTCAAGTCCGGTTTCATCTATGAACTGTCTTGTAACAGGTTCACCTTTTTTGATCACAGTTTTTTTGTTCTTGACCAGATTCGCACCAGCTTCAAGGCCTTCAGCAATCTGTGCGATTGTTTTTTTGGCTGTCAGCTCAATTACTGTTATCTTGTCATCTCTGTTCTTTTCCAGAACAGCAATTTCCCTGTCTTCTATGAGCCTTGTACGTTCATCTTTATCAACGCCTCTTCTTGAAAAGACCTTTGCATCAATTACAACACCTTCAACCCCTGGAGGGACTTTAAGTGAAGTATCCTTTACATCTCCGGCCTTTTCTCCGAAAATTGCCCTAAGCAGTTTTTCTTCAGGTGAAAGCTGAGTTTCTCCTTTTGGCGTAACTTTTCCTACAAGGATATCTCCTGACACAACTTCAGAACCAAGCTTTATAATTCCGCTTTCATCAAGATTTTTAAGTGCTTCTTCTCCGACATTTGGAATATCTCTTGTAATTTCTTCCTTGCCAAGCTTTGTATCCCTGGCAACGACTTCAAACTCCTCTATATGGACAGAAGTAAATGTTCCGTCTCTTACAAGCCTTTCGCTTACAAGGATTGAATCCTCGAAGTTGTAACCGCCCCACGGCATGAATGCAATTGTTACGTTTTTACCAAGGCCAAGCTCGCCTCTTTCAGTTGAAGGTCCGTCAGCAATAATCTGACCTTTTTTCACCTTTTCACCCTTCTGAACTATGGCTTTGTGGTTAAAACAGGTATTCTGGTTAGTTCTGTTGAACTTTGAGAGTGTATAAATAGTACAGCCAGGCACTTTTCCTGTTTCGTCAAAATCATGCATTACAACAATTCTTGACGAATCAACATCTATAACTTCCCCGTCATGCTCAGCAACCACTGTAACTCCTGAATCTCTTGCAACTACGCCTTCAACACCTGTACCAACCAGGGGGGCTTCGCTTTTTACAAGAGGAACAGCCTGACGCTGCATGTTTGATCCCATAAGAGCACGGTTTGCGTCGTCACTTTCAAGAAAAGGAATAAGGGATGCAGAAACACTTACTATCTGGTTTGGAGAAATATCCATTAGCTGAACGTCTTCTTTTAAAACCTGCTCAACTTCACCGGCAACCCTGGCATTTATAATGGGATCTATAAAGTGACCGTCTTCTCCTATCCTTGCGTTTGCCTGAGCTATAGGAATTTCTTTTTCTTCAAAAGCACTCAAATGCTTAATTTCTTTTGTAACTTCAGTATCATTGACAATCCTGAAAGGAGTTTCAATAAAACCGAAGTCATTAACTTTTGCAAAAGTACAAAGAGATACAATCAGTCCGATGTTAGGACCTTCAGGAGTTTCAATCGGGCAGATTCGTCCGTAATGCGAAGGATGAACGTCCCTTACTTCAAAACCGGCTCTTTCTCTTGTAAGACCTCCGGGTCCAAGAGCTGACAATCTTCTTTTATGAGTTGTCTCTGAAAGCGGATTTGTCTGATCCATGAACTGCGAAAGCTGACTTGTCCCGAAAAATTCCTTTACAACTGCTGAAACAGGCTTTGAATTTACCAGGTCGTGGGGCATAAGAGCGTCCACTTCCTGCATGCTCATTCTCTCTTTTATTGCCCGCTCCATCCTTACAAGACCAATTCTGTACTGATTTTCAAGAAGTTCGCCTACAGCTCTGACTCTTCTGTTTCCAAGATGATCGATATCATCAACAGGTCCCTGGGTATCTCTAAGCTCAACAAGTGTCTTTGCAGTAAGAAGAATGTCTTCTTTTCTGAGGGTGGTCAGGTTGATATCTGTATTAATTCCAAGTCTGTGATTAAGCTTCATCCTTCCAACACCGGAAAGATCGTAGTATGATCCGCTGAAAAAAAGATGATCTATAAAATCCTGCGCAACATCCGGAGTGGCCGGATTTCCGGGACGAAGGATTCTGTATATCTCCATTAGAGCTTCGTCTCTTGTTTCCACCTTATCAACGGCAATTGTCTTTCTTATGGAATCAGCACTGTATGCAGCATCAACATAAAGGATATCGAATGAATCTATACCTGCCTCATGAAATTTTTCAAGCAGGGTTTCATCTATAAGATCTCCGGCATTTGCAATTATATCACCTGTCTTTGGATCAACAATTGTTGTTGCAAGACCTTTATCAACAATTTCATCTTTTCCTATCGGAAGCTCTTTCAAACCGCTTTTGGAAAGCTGTCTCAAAGCTCTTTTAGTAAAGAGACGTCCTTTTTTTACAGCAACTTCACCATTTTCCGGATCAATAATATCAAAGCCTGCTCTCTTGCCCTTAAGCTTTACTTCGTCAAAATCTCTTATGTAGCCGCCGTCCCTGAATCTGATCTTTTCCTTTTTATAGAAATATGAAAGAAGGTCTTCAGTAGTGTAGCCAAAAGCTTTAAAAAGAACAGAAACAGGGAATTTTCTTCTTCTGTCTATTCTTATGTGTAAAATATCCTTGGGATCAATTTCCATATCAATCCATGAACCGCGAACTGGAATAACCCTGGCAGTATATACGATTTTGCCGCTCGTATGGGTTTTTCCCTTGTCATGGTCAAAGAAAACACCGGATGATCTGTGAAGCTGACTTACAACAGCTCTTTCAGTTCCGTTGATTATAAAAGTACCCCGCTTGGTCATCAAGGGGATAGTTCCGAAATATATTTCCTGTTCCTTAATATCTCTTATGCTTGAACTGCCGTTTTCCTTGTCTATATCGTAAACCACCAGGCGGACACGGATTCTTAAGGATATTTCATAGGTCATTCCCCTCTGGATACATTCCTGCTCACTATGTTTTACTTCGCCGAAATCGTACGAAACAAACTCTAAAGAAGCGGTACCTGTAAAGTCCTTTATTGGGAAAACAGACTTGAAAACAGACTGGATACCTTTATCTTCTCTTTTTTCTGGGGGAACATTCATCTGAAGAAATCTTTCGTATGATTCCCTTTGCATTCCGATCAGATCCGGAATATCATACACATTTTCCTTCCTTCCGAATATTTTTCTAAAACGCTTAATTGACACAGGATTTCCGGACATGGCTACTCCATATGGATTTGGTATTTAATAAAATACAGACTTTTATTAATGGCTGAACAAAACCGTTTTATAAATCCTTTAATCTTATTTTTAAAGGAACTGTATAAATATATCAAAAAAAATAATTCCGATAATAATTGATGCGAAAACTCCAAAACGGCTATAGCTCAATTTCTAACTAATTGCTGGACTGGTGCTTTGCTATTTTTCAATTTCCAATAACAAATTACGGAACTGACTTAAGAAAGCCAGTTCCGTCAATAAAATACAAATTGTAAAAAAATTACTTAAGCTCGATTTCGGCTCCGGCAGCTTCAAGCTCTTCTTTGATTTTCTGAGCTTCTTCTTTAGCAATACCTTCTTTAACCGGCTTTGGTGCTTCTTCAACAAGAGCTTTTGCTTCTTTAAGACCAAGACCTGTAATTTTTCTAACTTCTTTGATAACGTTGATTTTCTTATCGCCAGCAGACTTAAGAATAACGTCGAATTCAGTTTTTTCTTCAGCAGGTGCACCTGCATCAGCAGCCATACCCATTGGCATTGCGGCAACCGGAGCAGCAGCAGATACGCCGAATTTTTCTTCAAGATCTTTTACTAGTTCTGATAGTTCAAGTACTGTCAAATTTGAAAGATATTCAATTACATCTTCTTTAGTAATTTCAGCCATTTTCTATAAACTCCTAAATAATTGATTATATTTTAATAAAATTATTCGTTTTCTTTTTTTTCTTTAATTGCATTTATAACATTAACAAGATTTCTCTGAACACCGCTGAGCACAGTAACAAGTCCTGTAGGAACAGCATTCAGAACAGAAAGGAACTGTGCCAGAAGAACTTCTTTTGAAGGAAGCTTCGACAGAGTTTTAATCTGTTCAGGATCTAAAATTTTACCATCTAAAACCGCAGCTTTGAGCTCAAACTTTTTGTTGTCTTCTGCAAACTTGATAAGAATTTTCGCTGGGGAAACCGGATCATTTTCAGTAGTGGTAATAGAATTTGGGCCTGTAAAAAAATCTCTAAGCTCAGCAGTCTGAGTACCTTCCGATGCTCTTCTCAGCAGAGTATTCTTAACAACCTGAATTCTTGAATCAGCTTCACGAAGCTGTCTTCTGAGTGAATTCAGACCTTCAACATCAACTCCCTTGTAATCAGCAAGAATCGATATCTGTGATTTTTTCAGGCATTCATGAAGCTCATTGGCAACATTTGCTTTTTGTGACCTGTTCATATTGTATTTACACCTCCTTTCAGTAAAAATAACAACAGAGGTGCCAGCCAAGACCAAAACTTAATAAACCGCCTCGGTAGGCCGGCAAAGCCGTTTATACACATTTAAGTGTACCTACTGTCTTTGACAGTAATTGATTTATTATTTTATTATATCTTTAATTTCTGCAGTATCAACCTTAATACCCGGGCCCATTGTTGTGGACACAGCAAAGCTTCTGAAATATGCACCCTTGCTTGATGAAGGCTTAAGCTTCTGTACAGTTTCAAGCAATGACTTTATATTTTCCATAAGCTTTTCAGAACCAAAAGATGCCTTACCTACAGCAGCATGAACAATACCGGCTTTTTCAACTCTGAATTCTATCTTACCGGCTTTGGATTCCTTAACTGCTCTTGCCACATCCATAGTTACTGTTCCGCTTTTAGGGTTCGGCATAAGACCGCGGGGACCAAGAATTTTTCCAAGCTTACCTACAACAGCCATCATATCCGGAGTTGCGATTGCTGTATCGAATTCAAGCCATCCGCCCTGAATTTTTTCACCGAAGTCTTCAGCTCCAACGTAGTCTGCTCCGGCTTCTTCCGCTTCCTTTGCCTTTTCACCCTTGGCAAAAACAAGCACCCTGACCTCTTTTCCTGTACCGTTGGGAAGAACAACTGAACCTCTAACCATCTGATCTGCGTGTCTTGGATCAACTCCAAGCTTTAAAGCCACATCTACTGTTTCATCAAAACCAGCATATCTTGACTCCAGGGCCAGCTTAAGTCCTTCTTCCAATGAATATATTTTTTCAGGATCAATTTTTTTGATTGATTCCAAATATTTTTTTCCGCGCTTAGGCATTTTACCATCCCTCAAATTTTATTTTACAACTTCAATACCCATGCTTCTCGCTGTGCCTGAAATTATTTTTACAGCAGCTTCAAGATCATGTGCATTCAAATCCTTCATTTTAACCTGAGCTATTTCTTCTAGCTGTGAGCGCTTAATTTTACCTACTTTGGTCTTGTTAGGTTCAGCAGAACCTTTTTCAAGCTTAAGGGCTTTTCTTAAAAGAACAGCAGCAGGAGGAGTCTTTGTAATAAATGTAAAAGTTCTGTCCTGATATACTGTAATAACAACAGGTATAATCATCCCGACGTCGTCTTGAGTTCTGGCATTGAATGCCTTACAAAAATCCATTATATTTACGCCATGCTGACCAAGTGCAGGGCCGATAGGTGGAGACGGATTCGCCTTCCCGGCCTGTACCTGAAGCTTTATTTGCGCCATTACTTTCTTTGCCATCACAAAACTCCCGAATATTTATAAAATATCATAATTTTTTAACCTGAACAAAATCAAGTTCGACTGGTGTAGAACGGCCGAAAATACTAACTAGTACTTTAATTTTTCCCTTTTCGGGATTAACTTCTTCTACAGTTCCGTTGAAATTTGTAAATGGACCATCTATAACCCTGACTTCATCTCCGGACTCAAAATAGTATTTTGGAAGAGGCTTGTCTTTTCCTTCTTCCATTCTCTTCAAAATCTGATCAACTTCCCGATTGCTTACAGGTGTCGGCTTATTCTTGCTTCCAAGAAAACCGGTTACCTTCGACACACTGCTGACAAGATGCCATGTTGCATCGGTTAGATGCATGTTTATGAGTATATATCCCGGGTAAAACTTTCTGGATGATTCCTTTTTTTTGCCCTGAACCAGTTCCACAACAGTTTCAGTAGGAACAACTATTTCTCCGAAATTATCCTTAAGAGGAGAAACAGAAATTTTTTCTTCCAGAGTAAGCTTTACACGGTTTTCGAAACCCGAGTAAACATGTACGATATACCACTTAAAATCCACCAAAATATAAGCTCCTAAAATTTATGACCGAAGTACAAGAGCCATAAGACCGGACAGAATAAAATCCGCCAGCCCGAGAAATGAAGATACAATGGCAACAAAAACTATAACCATAATTGTTGATGCCATGGTTTGTCTGCGTCCAGGCCATACAACTCTTTTAAGTTCGCCTTTGGCCTCTTTAACAAATTCTATGGATCTGTGAAAAAAAGAGTTTTTATTAACTTCTTTTACTTTTTTTACTGTTTTAGCAGGAACATAAGATTTTTTTACCGGGCTTGCTTCAAACTCGGTTTTATCTTCCTGAATTTTTTTTCTTTTTTCTCTTTTTTCCTGATCAGTTTTTTTTTGCTGCAACCGCCCCATATGTATACACCTACTCCATATAAACAAAAAAAATGGCAGGCCAGGAGGGATTCGAACCCCCAGCCTTCGGATTTGGAGTCCGTTGCTCTGCCGTTGGAGCTACTGGCCTGCATGAAAGCTGCCCCAAAAAGGCAGCTTCAACTTCTATTTGGTTTCTTTATGCAATGTATGCTTTCCGCAAAATTTGCAGAATTTACGAAACTCTAGTTTATCTGGAGTTGTCCGCTTGTTTTTTGTATTGGTATAATTTCTCTGTTTGCACTCTGTACATGCCAATGTAATATTAACTCTCATCGGACACCCCCTTCAAGGACTACTCGATTATATCCGCAACAACACCTGCACCAACTGTTCTGCCGCCTTCTCTAACAGCAAACCTAAGTTCTTTTTCCATAGCAATTGGAGCAATAAGTTCTGCGTCGATTGTTACGTTATCGCCAGGCATTATCATTTCCACACCTTCAGGAAGATTTAGAATACCTGTCACGTCAGTTGTTCTAAAGAAAAACTGAGGTCTGTAACCTGTAAAGAAAGGAGTATGTCTTCCACCTTCTTCTTTTGTAAGGATATAAACTTCAGCCTTAAATTTTGTATGAGGTGTAATTGAACCAGGCTTTGCACAAACCTGACCACGCTCAACTTCATCTCTTTTTGTACCGCGAAGAAGAAGACCAACGTTATCACCTGCAAGACCTTCATCAAGAATCTTTCTGAACATCTCAACACCGGTACATACAGTTTTGATAGTAGGTCTGATACCAACAATTTCAATTTCTTCGCCAGGCTTGATCTTACCTCTTTCAACCCTTCCTGTCACAACTGTACCACGGCCTGAAATCGAAAAAACGTCTTCCACAGGCATAAGAAAGCTCTGATCTACAAGACGCTCAGGCTCAGGAATTGTTTCATCAAGCGCTGCAAGAAGATTCCATATACACTCAGAATCAGGTGAGTTAACATCCTCAGACTCAAGAGCCTTAAGAGCACTACCTCTGACTATGGGAGTTTCATCTGCTGAAAATTCATATGCTTCAAGGAGCTCCTGGATCTCCATTTCAACAAGTTCAATAAGTTCTTCATCATCAACCATGTCACACTTGTTAAGAAAAACAACCATCTTTGGAACACCAACCTGACGCGCAAGAAGAATATGCTCACGTGTCTGAGGCATTGGCCCGTCATTTGCACTTACAACAAGAACAGCACCGTCCATCTGGGCAGCACCGGTAATCATGTTCTTTATATAGTCAGCATGACCAGGACAGTCAACATGAGCGTAGTGACGCTTTTCAGACTCATATTCAACATGAGAGGTAGCAATTGTAATACCTCTTTCTCTTTCTTCTGGAGCCTTATCAATATTATCGAAATCTACCTGCTGTCCCCAGCCCTTCATTGCACAGTTTTTTGTAATAGCTGCTGTAAGAGTTGTTTTACCATGGTCGATATGACCGATTGTTCCAACGTTTACATGAGGCTTAGTACGTGCGAATTTTTCCTTAGCCATCTATTTAACCCTCCTAAACCTTAAGTTTATCCTAAAATAAATTCAACATAACTAAAATGGAGCCCATGACCGGAGTTGAACCGGTGAACCTCTTCCTTACCAAGGAAGCGCTCTACCTACTGAGCTACATGGGCTTCTTTTACCAATAAAAATGGAGCGGGAGACGAGGTTCGAACTCGCGACATTCAGCTTGGAAGGCTGACGCTCTGCCAGCTGAGCTACTCCCGCTCATAATTATTTTATGGAGCCAACGGAGGGACTCGAACCCCCGACCAGCTGATTACAAATCAGCAGCTCTGCCAGCTGAGCTACGTTGGCCTTCATAAAAAGAACTTCTTCTTTTAACACCATCTCAATCCAGAAATCAAGTTTTTTTTATTTTTTTTTACAGCCATTTATTTTTTTCAAAAATGCCCGTATTTAAAGGTTTTTTTATCAATAAAACTTGACTCGAGGGCTAATTATCTTTATTTACTTAAAAAGTAAAGTTTATTTTTTAGATATTTTCACCTTAAATCTATAACCATACAAAGATGATCACCCGCTTATGAAACGACTTACTATTTTTTTTATAATATCATCAGCATTAATTTTTTCCTCATGCTCTTTAACCGGAAGCCGTAACACTGCCTCCCTTGAGACACAAGATAAAACACCTGCAAGTCAAAATATAGATTCTGATCCTGAAAACGAGTCTCTATTATATAATGATACAGCTCAGGAAGATGAAACCAATCCAGAAGAAGTTAAAGACAATGAGATAAATGAAGCAGACGCATGCCAGACCCAGCCCGATTCAGATTTCTATTCCA
Source organism: Desulfobacteraceae bacterium (assembly GCA_050253255.1). Lineage (GTDB taxonomy): Bacteria > Desulfobacterota > Desulfobacteria > Desulfobacterales > JACKCP01 > JACKCP01. The sequence goes on from JBFWJK010000011.1 coordinate 31,580, forward strand.
GATCAATAGAAGAAGCACTTGATTTTTGCGATGCATCCCAGAGATTCAGAGAAAGCAATGAGCAGGAAAACGCCCTTAAAGCACTTGACCAGGCATACAGAATTCTTTCGGAAATACCGCCTGAAGGTTCAATTACACAGCAGCTTGACGACCTCAGATACACTATTGCTAAAAGAATAATGGAAATCTACTCGACAAGAACCAGCGGTACAAAAGGAATGGCTGAGGAAATCCCTCTCACCATGAACTCCCATATAGAAAAAGAAATTAAAAGATTTACAGGAACTGAAAGGAATTTTTTTATATATTCCTACAAAAGATCAGGTAAATATATGCCGATGATTCTTAAAAAACTCAGAGAAGCTGACCTCCCCGAGGAACTTGCGTGGCTTCCTTTAATAGAAAGCGGATTCAAGGAAAAAGCACTGTCCCATGCCAGAGCTCTTGGACTATGGCAGTTTATCCCTTCCACCGGATACAAATTCGGCCTGAAAAGAAATCTCTATATCGATGAAAGACTTGATCCTGAATCATCTACCGATGCCGCAATAGCATATCTTAAAGAGCTGCATTCAATTTTCGGCGACTGGTCTACTGTCCTTGCCGCCTACAACTGCGGTGAAGGAAGAGTTCTGAGAACTATAAAAAGACAAAAACTGATGTATCTTGATAATTTCTGGGACCTCTACCTCCAGCTGCCTTATGAAACAGCAAGATATGTTCCAAGGTTTATTGCAACGCTTCATATCGTAAAAAACCTTGAAAAATACGGTTTTAATGACATCCAGCCGTACAAGAGTTATGATTCAGAAAAAATCTTCGTTAACAGATCTGTTCATCTCAAAGACATTTCAACTCTTATCGGCACCGACCTTGAAACACTCAAAGATCTTAACCCTGCACTCAGATACGACATTGTTCCGCCTGAAGGGTGCAATGTCAACATCCCATCAGAAAAAAAAGAAATACTGACTGCAAGCATAAACAGCCTCCCTGAAAAAAAGATTGAAAAGTCTTATGCAATGCACAAGGTAAGACGAGGAGAAACGCTTTCGCAGATAGCAAATACCTACAGAACTTCTGTAAAATCGATAATGCTTACAAATCGTCTGTCAAAAAACAATTATATACTGCCTGGACAACTGCTTAAGATACCCAGCAGAACATATCTCAGTGCCTCAGACGTGAAACCTGTAATATCAAAGTCCAAAACAGGGACAACATATTACACTGTAAGGCGCGGAGACTCGCTCTGGTCAATAGCAAGAAGGTTCAATACCTCTGCAGGCTCACTTAAAAGAATAAACAATCTCCATTCAAATCTTTTGTCAATAGGCCAGAAACTTAAAATTAAAACCGACACCAGAGCATTGAGCAAGTATCAGGTCAAATCCGGAGACAGTCCTTTCAGAATTGCTTCTCAGCACAATATGTCCTTAAAAAGATTTCTCAATATAAACGATATGAGCAGTTCCGCGACTATCTTTCCGGGTCAGGAAGTATATGTAGAATAAATCTTCACCCCGGAATAAAAAAGCTTTTTGTTTTGGCCCCAATTTAGTGTTGACTTAAAAACAGTTTTCTATTATCAACCGTTAAATCAAAATGCCCCCGTAGCTCAGTGGATAGAGCATAGGATTCCTAATCCTTGTGCGCAAGTTCGATTCTTGCCGGGGGTACCATCTTAAAACACACCAATCCTGCCAGAATTTAAAAACCAAATAACTGCTTAACATTTCTTTTTATTTCTGCTAATTATCTTTTTTTGTTATTTCTGGGGCTTTGAGCACTGACAGTCGTAAAAAAGCTCTCGATTATTGTTAATGATTTAAAATCGGAATAAAAAAGTGAAAATAAAAAAACCGGAACTGCTGGCTCCGGCAGGAAGCCTTGAAAAACTAAAAACAGCTGTGCATTTTGGAGCAGACGCCGTCTATATGGGCGGGAAAAATTTTTCTCTGAGAAACTTTGCAGGAAATTTTACAGGCAAAGAAATGGAAGAAGGAATAAATTTTGCCAGAAATCATAATGTAAAAACCTACATTACCTGCAATATTTTCCCAGACAGCAGCGAATCTCATGAACTTGCAGAATATTTAAAATTTCTTTCCGGTTTAAAACCAGATGCTCTCATTATAGCCGATCCCGGTGTGATACAGATGGCGATGGAAATTGCCCCTGAAATCCCTATTCATTTAAGCACCCAGGCAAATACAACCAACTTCATGGCAGCAAATTTCTGGAAAAAAACCGGGGTTTCAAGAGTTAATCTTGCAAGAGAGCTTACACTCCAGCAGATAAGAACAGTGCGGCAGAATACAGATATTGAGATTGAAGTCTTTATTCATGGTGCAATGTGTATTTCCTATTCAGGAAGATGTCTTCTGAGCAGTTTCATGTCAAAGAGATCTGCAAACAAGGGAATGTGTTCTCATCCATGCAGATGGAAGTACCATGTGACAGAAGAGCTCAGGCCCGGTGAATACAACCCTGTTTCCAGATC
>JBFWJK010000012.1:0-32776 GCA_050253255.1 Desulfobacteraceae bacterium
CCCAGACCCAATCGAAATAACGAAAAAATACAAACCCCAGGAACTTAAAGTATAATAATCAAAGAAAAAATACTGGGGGAGTCAGCGAAAAATTGTCCATGAAATGTTAAAATGGCAGGGTATGGATAAAATTCAGGCAGAAGAGCTTTCAGCGCTTCCCGGAATGGAAGAGGTTTCTGCATTTTTGTGGATAGAAAAATACTACAGGGAAAAGGAGTTTGATTTCATTGTAATAGATTCTGCCCCAACAGGCGAAACTCTTACCATGCTTTCCCTTCCGCAGATGACAAAGTGGTGGACTTCAAAACTTTTTTCCATGCCCAAATTTGCCGCAAAAACATTTGGAGGAGTTATAAATGCAACATTCGGGGTTCCTTTTACCCAGAGCATTGATGAGCTTGACAAGATTCTGGAAAAACTGGAATTTATAAATTCTGTTTTGTCAGATCCGGAACAAACTGCTGCAAGAATTGTTTTAAACCCTGAAAAAATGGTAATTGAGGAAGCAAGAAGAGCATACACTTATCTTGAGCTCTACGGCTTTAACGTTGACAGCATTTACATCAATAAAATCATTCCTGAATCTGAAGAAGAAACATTTTTTAAAAGTTATCTGAAATCACAGAAAACTTATATTGATACAGTAAAAAAGGATTTTTATCCCCTTAAAATATTTGAAATTTTTCATTCGGGAACAGAAGTTTTCGGAATGGATGCGGTTGAAAAAATGGGGGACCTGATTTATTCTGAAACAAGCCCCGAAGAAATTTACTCAAGGGAATCTCCCTTTGAAATAAAAGAATCAGGTAAAGGGTATATTGTTGAAGTAACAATTCCTTTTGCTGATGGAAAAGAAGTTTCAGCAGTTAAAAAAGGAAATTATCTTGTAATAGATTTTGAAGGGAGAAGAAGACATCTTTATCTTCCAAGGTTTCTTCTTTTTTATGAAATTACCGATAAAACCTATAACAGCCCAAAGCTTGAAATAAGATTTGAATAATTTTTTTGGAATTAACATGAGAAAAGAACCGCCGGGTAAAATTAAAATAAAAAATTCGCTTAAGAACCTTCTTAAAACCAAGGACTTTGACTCAATAACCACTTCTGAGACAGCATCGAATGCGGGTGTTACCGAGGCTTTGATATATAAATATTTCAAGGACAAGCAAAATCTTTTGTATGAAGTTGTTGAAGAAATGTTTGAAGATGTCAATTCATACATTAAAAAAAAAGTCGACGATGAAAAATCTCCCGAAGAAAAGCTCAAAGCTTTTATTTTTTCATCAATAGACACTTATTCAAGGGAAAGGGTATTTGCAAAAATTATTTTAATTGAAGTAAGAAGAATGCCGGCTTTTTTCCAGAGCCGTCCCTATCAGTCTGTAAGAAATTATTCAAAAATGCTTTTTGATATTTTATCCCTTGGAATTGAAAAGGGGGTTTTTAAAAAATATCCCGGTCCAAAAATTTTAAGGGATATGATTTTAGGTTCAATAGAGCATACCTGCTTATGGGGAATAATCTTTTCCAAAAAAATTGACGCTGATCAAATAACTTCTCAAATATTTTCAACTGTTTTAGACGGAATTAAAGCTTAATTTAACCTAAATTGAACGATTTTCAAGTTTGCTGCATATACAAGGCAAATTGTATCAGGCTATACTTTTGCTATGCGTGATGCAATTTAACGCCGTAGATGCAGCAAAATTGGAAAGCCCCCAGGGTTTCATAATTTTTAAAAATAATAAGCTGTATTCATTCAGAATTTGTTAATTAAAAATATGAAACGCTCAATTTAGGTTTAAGTATTGATTTTTTTGTATAAGGTTAGTAATACTTACTTACTCGCTGAACATTGTTTGAATCAATAATCTTTTTTCCTTGTTTTAAGGAGGCTTTATGCATAAGTTTTTTTCACCTGACTCAATAGCGCTTTTCGGTCTTTCATCCCATGAAAAAAATGTTCCAAGACTTGTCCTTGAAAATCTTATCAGATGGGGTTTTGAAGGAAGGCTTTTTGGTGTTCATCCAAAGGCTGAAGAAGAACATGTACGAGGAATTACAATGTACAAAAGTGTTGAAGAACTTCCTGAGGTTCCAGATCTTGGAGTTATTCTGATTCCTGCTCATTTTGTCCCGGATATTGTGGAAGGATGCGGTAAAAAGGGTGTGAAAAGACTTATTATAATGTCTGGCGGATTTAATGAAGCAGGTGAAAAAGGTGAAGAACTTGCAGAAAAAGTAAAAGAAACTGCCAGAAAATACAATATCAGATTCATGGGGCCAAACTGCATTGCAACTGCAAATTCATATAAAAATTTATGTCTTCCCTTTGTACCGAATTTAAAAATGGATAAAGGTGGTTTTTCTCTTATTTCCCAGAGCGGAGGGCTTGGAATATTCCAGTGGAACAGTCTTGGAAACGAAAACTTAGGGTTTTCAAAATTTGCAAGCATAGGAAACAAACTTGATGTAACAGAGGCTGAAGTGCTTGAATATTTCGGTAATGATCCTGAAACAAAAGTTATTGGAATGTATCTTGAAAATATAAGTGATGGAAAAGCTCTTATTGAAGCGGCGCAAAAAATTGACAAGCCTGTACTTATTTACAAGGCAAACAGGACTTCTGCCGGACAGCAGGCTGCAATGAGCCATACAGCCGCCTTGAGCAATGATGATGAAATTGTTGATACTGCATTTGAAAGGGCCGGAATAATAAGGGTTAAAAAGTTTAACGATTTTTTAAACTACATAAAAGCCTTTGAAATGCCCCCCATGAAAGGGGACAGAATTATGGTGATGAGTCCTGCCGGAGGTTTTGGTGTAATGATGTCTGATATCTGCGAAGAAGAAGGGTTCAGGCTTGCCGACCCCGGAGAAAAATTCAAGGAAAAGCTCTCAAAAATGGGGAATGCAGGAATTATTGATTTTAAAAACCCTCTTGATCTCGGTGATATTTACGAGATGAAATATTATGGCGATATCTTTCACACAGTCTTAAATTCAAGCGGAGTTGACGGAGCGGTCTATCTTACCCAGTGGCCGGATATGCCTGGTAAATCAATCGACATTTTCACAAACATGTTTCATACTGATGTATCAAAGGAAATTCTTGGTGCTGTAAGGTCTTCCGGAAAGCCTGTGGGCGTTACTCTTTTCGGGTCCACAAAAACAATAGATAAAATCAAGAAAATAAACACTTATCCTCTTTTTGATTCCCCGGATGACATGATTCATGCACTTAAAAAGCAGTCTGAGTTTTACATGAAGAAATCTGAGAAAAAACCTGAGTTTAAAGAGCCTGAAGGAATTGATCCAGATTTTTCCAAAAACTGGATAAAAGATCATAAAGGAGAAATAGGTGAGGAATTTCTTGATTTTTTAAAGGGTAATTCAATTGAAATTCCCAAAAATACAGTTGTTACCTCCCCTGAGGAAGCAGCCGCTGCAGCAGGTGAAATCGGATACCCTGTTGTTATGAAGGTTGTATCAAAAGATGCTCTTCACAAATCAGATATTGGAGGAGTTCTTGTAAATATTAAAAATGAGTCTGAGGTTTTAAAGGGCTTTGACACAATAAAGAATAATCTTTTGAAAGCAAATCCAAATGCCTTGTTTGAAGGTATAAGAATAATGGAAATGGCTAAAGACGGCTATGACATGTTTATAGGTTCCAAAAAGGATGATTCCTTTGGCCAGGTTATTTATTTTGGTTTCGGCGGAATTTTTATTGAAGTATTTAAAGATGCTGCAAATATTTTGTGCCCTTCATAGAAGGAAGAAATTGAGAAAAAACTTCATTCCCTTAAAAGCTTCAAAATCCTTGAAGGAGCAAGGGGAGGTAAAAAAGCTGATGTAAAAGACTATGCAGATCTTATATTGAAGCTTTCCTTTATTCTGGAAAAATGTCCTGAAATTAAAGAGCTTGACTTAAACCCTGTAAGAATTATTCCTGAAACCGGAAAGGCCGTAGTTCTTGATGCAAGGGCTTCAATTGAATAAATCTTTATTGAGCGTTTCATATTTTTTAAATTAATAAATGTTCAATGAATTAAACTTAATTGTATTTAAAAATATGAAACCCTTTGGGTTTTTCAATTTTGCCTTGTATATGCAGCAAACTTGAAAATCGCTCAATTAAAGTAAAAACTTAAGTTGCCTGTCATAAAATAAAAACCGCTCAATTCATCTCTGAATCGGGCGGTTTCAAATTTACAGATGTCTGGAGTAAACTGCTCCGGGTTTTCAGTTTCAGGATTTTGCAGTTTATGCGGCAATACCTGCTTCCTGGGGTTTATCTGAGGGTGCTGTGTTTGTTTCAGGCAATCCGGTCTCTTTTCTTTTAATTATAATCAGGTTTCCGCAAAGAATTAGAATGACACCGGAAACAGATGACAAACTCCAAGTGTATCCCTCAAACAGTGTGGAAATAAAAAGAGCAACAAGTGGAAAAACAAGGGTTGAATATGCAGCTCTTCCGGGCCCGATGCTTCCCACAAGGGAAAGATAAAATCCAAATCCGGCAATAGAGCCGAAAACTGCAAGATAGCTAAGTGCTCCAAGATATGAAGGGGTTAAAACAAGGGATATATCTTTTTTAAGAGCAATGGAAAAAACAAGCATTAAAATTCCTCCAAAACCCATTCCAAGTGCATTTGTCTGGATTACGGGAAGATTGTTTGTCTGGTTTCTTGCAGATAAAATATTCCCAAAGGAAGCAAAAAGAGTCCCGAGAACTGCCATTATAATCCCGATAATACCGTTTTTGTCTGCAGAAAAAGAAGCTATTTCAGGTCTGAAAACAAGAACTATTCCGCTCATTCCAAGAATTGCCCCGACAATTATTTTTCTGTCAATCGGAGTACCAAGAAAAAAATAGCCGATTACAACGTTCATTATAAGAATTGTTGAAAAAAGTACGGCTGTAAGTCCGCTTGCAAGGTAAAGCTCGCTTGAATAGATAAAAAAATAATTGATTCCGAAAAGAACTGCTCCCTGTATGGCAATAAACATGTATTCAGATTTTTTGAATTTAAGGTTGAGCCTGAAAATTTTACACCAGACAATAAGAATTACAGATGCAAGAATAAATCTGTGTGCAATTGAAACCATGGGGTCTGCAGAATCGATCTGAAATTTGATTGCAATCCAGGTTGAACCCCAGATAAGAACTGTCATTACGTAAAAGAAAATGTTTTTCATGGCTGCTCCGAAATTAAAAAAAATATAATGTTTATTCTGTTAATTACTTATTTGAGCCTGTCAGGGAATGCACCTTCGGGCAAGTTTTCCTGTTTCTTTTATCAGAATTTCCTTATCTTTTGACCAGAATGCTGCATTGAGTCTTATGCAGTTTCTGAACTGATCTGTAGCTGAAAAGATCGATCCAGGTGCGATGGAAATATTTCTTTTCCAGCATTCTGAATAAAGCTTCATCGAGTCTGTTCCCTTTGGAAGCTCAACCCAGAGAATGAATCCTCCTTTTGGTCTTGTAACTTTTGTTCCTTCAGGGAAAAATTCTCCCACAGCTTCTGCCATGCGTGCTGTTTTTCCTGAGTAAATTCTTCTTATGGATCTTAAATGATGATCATAGCCGCCGTTTGTAAGAAACTCGGCAACCGCAAGCTGGGTAGGAGCTGCGGAGGCAATGTTTGTTATGACCTTGAGCTGTTCGATTTTTTTCTGATATTTTCCTGCAGCCATCCATCCGACCCTGTACCCGGGCGCTATTGTTTTTGAAAAGGACGAGCATAAAATAACATTGCCTGTCCTGTCATAGCCCTTGCATACAGAAGGCCTGTCATCAGTGAAAGAAAGATCACCGTTTATATCGTCTTCAATAAGGGGAATATTGTTTTCATCCAAAAGATTAACAAGCTCCGTTTTTCTTTCATCAGATAAAGTAACTCCAAGCGGATTGTTGAAGTTTGCAATTACAAGGCAGGCGCTGATTTTGTTCTGCATTACTGCCATTGAAAGAGCTTCGATGCTTATTCCCTCCCTTGGAGAAGAAGGGATTTCAATTACATTGAGCCCAAGTTCCTGTATCATTCTTAAAAAATTGAAATACAGAGGAGTTCCAACAGCAATTGTATCTCCTGGTCTGCAAAGGGATCTAAGCGCCAGAAACACAGCCTCTGTTGCACCTGTCGTGATAAGTATTTCATCAGGATTCAATGTGCAACCCGCCTTTAAAAGTCTTTTTGAAATCTGAACTCTTAAACGTCTTGAACCAGGGGGCATTGAGTACTGAACTGATTCACTGAGGTGCCTTTTTGCCTGGGTTCCAATCATCTGGCTGAGTCTTGCTGAAGGAATCAGGTCAGGGTCAGGAATTGCCGCACCGAACTGAATTTTTTTAGGGTCAAGAACATCTCTCATTATTTTCATCACAAGTTCCCCTTTGGTAATATCAAGGGGATTTATTTCAGGCTCCTTTATTTCAGGATCATCCGGTATTTCCGGAAGTTTTGGCAGAACATAAAATCCTGACTGAGGTCGTGCCTCTATTATCCTTTTATCCTCAAGGTGGCAGTATGCTGTTTTGACAGTGCTTATGCTGACTTTCAGCTGCCTGCTCAAAGCTCTTATCGAGGGAAGCTTTTCACCAGGCCTGAAAGTTTTGCTGTCAATCATTTCAAGAACTCTTGATTCAACGTTCTGATAAAGTGTTTTATTATTTTTTATGTTCATTTTTTCCATGACTTAAACTAATCCTTTTTTTGTATAAAAAACAGATACAGTTCCTTTGTTATAGTTTGGGTACAGTTTTAACTGATTTGAACTGTGATGGGTACAGTTTTGTGTGCTGTATGTCAGGATGATTCTGTAATCTTCTTTTTTATTGGCTTTTTCTTTTGATCGGGTGATATATAAATATTTTTGACTTTTCTTGCTGAAAACAACGGAGGTTTTATGAAGGTCACATTCTACGGTGCTGTCCGCGAAGTCACAGGTTCAATGCATATGCTGAGCGTCAATAAGGACAAGATTCTTCTTGACTGCGGTCTTTTCCAGGGAAGACGCAGAGAATCAGAGGAGAAAAATAAAAATTTTCCTTTTGATCCTTCAATCCTGACCAATATGGTTTTATCTCACGGCCATATCGATCATTCAGGAAGAATTCCGCTTCTTGTAAAAAACGGATTCAAAGGAAGGGTGGTGTGCACAAGACCGACTCTGGATGCATGCAGGTTCCTTTTGATGGATTCGGCGCATATCCAGGAATCTGATGCGGATTACCTGAACTATAAAGCACTGAGAGGGCATTTGTACAATCTCTCAAATAATAAAAATACAGATTTGAGCAACCGGGAAAGAAAAGAGATAAAAGACAGGCTCAAGCTTGGAAGACATGAACTCAACAGGACAGAAATTGAAACAGGTATAAAAGAGCACAATCTTAAAATGATCGAACCGCTTTATACAACGGAAGATGCTGAGTATGCCCTTAATTTTTTTGACGGCTATCCGTATAATCAGGAGATTCCCATAGGCAAATCAATGAGCGTCACTTTTTTTGATGCAGGCCATATATTAGGTTCAGCTCTTTGTTTTATAAAAGGTATTGAAAACGGCAGGAGATTCAATCTTTGTTTTACTGGAGATATAGGGCGTTTTGACAGGCCGATATTACGAAATCCGACACTGATGTTTCCTGAAGAATACAGGGATATTGATCTTCTGATTACAGAAAGCACTTATGGAACAAGGCATCACGGTCCCATAGAAGATTTGAAGGAAAGGGTCAAAGAAGAAATAAACAAAACCATAGAAAGGGGAGGTTCGGTTATAATTCCGGCCTTTGCATTCGGCAGAACCCAGGAAGTTGTTTATGTGCTTCATGAACTCTATGACGAGGGAGCAGTTCCAAAGGTTCCTGTTTTTGTGGACAGTCCTCTTGGTAAAAATCTGACAGGAGTTTTCGGTGAGCATCCTGAAGTCTATGACAAGGCAACCCACAAGTCTTTTCTACAGAAAGGTAAAAATCCGTTTTCATTCAAGGAAATCAATTATGTAGGCTCTGTTGAGGAGTCAATGGAAGTTATGAAAATGACAACTCCTCATATAATTATTGCATCTTCAGGAATGTGTGAAGCAGGGCGTATTCTTCATCACCTCAGATACAAGATTCATAATCCCAGAAATACAATTCTGATTGTTGGATACATGGCAGAACATACACTCGGCAGAAGAATCAGAGATCTTGGGTGGGATTACGAACAAAGCGGCCGTAAAGGAAAGCCGCCTGAAGTCAGATTTCTTAACAAGACATATCCCCTTCTGGCAAGAGTTTCAAAACTCAGCGGATTCAGTGCCCATGCAGATCAGGAGGAAATGACAAGATTTCTGAAGGAATCAAACCTCAATATCAAAAAGATTGCAGTTGTTCACGGAGAAGAGGAGCAGTCTCTTGGGTTTGCAAAATATCTTAAGGAGAACAACTTCAATGCTTTTGTTCCAAAGCCCGAAGAAACGAAAGAGTTTTAAATTTCAAAAATTTTGCAGTTGAAAAATTATTTCGGGGTAATTTTATATGAAGTTACCCCGGGTTTTTATATAAATTTTTTAGATGGGCATATTTTAAAGGATGCTTGATATAAACCCTGAAATTCTTTCGTTTTTCTGTGCTGATGAAAAAAATTCTTCAGGAGTCCCCTGCTCGACAAAAACTCCGTTTTCCATAAAAATAACCCGGTCTGCAATCTCCCTTGCAAAGCCCATCTGATGGGTGACAATTATCATTGTCATGCCTTCTTCTGCAAGAGCCTTGATTGTATTGAACACTTCTCCAACAAGCTCAGGATCAAGAGCAGATGTCGGTTCGTCAAAAAGCATGAGTTTTGGTTCCATTGCAAGAGCTCTTGCTATAGCGACTCTTTGCTTCTGGCCTCCGGACAGTTTGGCAGGATGAGAATCTTTTTTATCTGAAAGCCCTACCTTTGCAAGTACTTCCTCAGCGATTTCAACAGCTTTTGGTTTAGGCATTTTTTTTACAGTGACCGGAGCTTCAATTACGTTTTGAAGTGCAGTCATATGGGGAAAAAGGTTGAAATGCTGAAAAACCATTCCGATCTCACTTCTCAAAAAAGAAATATTTTTTGGAGTGTCCAGAAGTCTTTTCCCTTTTTTAAATCTGTAACCGACTTCTCTTTGTTCAAAAAAAATATGTCCTTCTTCAACCTTTTCAAGAAGATTTACAGCTCTTAGAAGAGTAGACTTCCCTGAACCTGAAGGCCCGACAATAACAACTTTTTCGCCTTTTTTTACATCGAGATTGATATTGTCCAGAGCTTTAAGTTCTCCGAAATATTTTGTGATCCCCTTTAGAGTCAGGAGAAAATTTTCATCTTTTTTCATAAATTCCGACCCGTTTTTCCATATTTTCAAAAATAAAGGTAAACACTGTTGTAAATAAAAGATAAATCACAGCGGCAAGTATTAAGACATTTACATTGAAATATGTGTTGAAAAGTCTGTCTGCCGACCTCATGAGTTCTACCATTGATATAGTCGAAACAAGGGCAGTGTCCTTTATGAGAGCAATAAACTCGTTTCCTACCGGAGGAATAAGTCTTTTGTATGTCTGTGGAATTATTATTCTTTTCATGGCCTGGGAATAGGTCATTCCAAGTGCTTTTGCAGCTTCCATCTGCCCTGATTCAATGGAAAGAATTCCTGCCCTGATTATTTCAGCAAGATAAGCTGAATAATTTACTCCGAGTCCTATTAGAGCTGCGCATAAAGGGGACAGTGTTATCCCAAGAGCAGGAAGCCCGTAATAAATAAAGAAAAGCTGAAGTAAAAGAGGCGTTCCCCTGAAAAACCAGATTATAAACCAGCACAGCATGGAAAGAGGTGCAAATCTGCTTATTCGTCCAAGAGCAATGAAAAGTCCGCCTACAGGAGAGACTGCCATTGTCACCAGAACAAGGACAAGAGTCATCAGGGCCCCTTTGAGCAGAGAAGGAAAAAATCTTACGGAATCTGTAAAAAACAGTACATATTTGGGTGCTGATTCTCTTTTGACAGAGTTTAAGAATTCTTTTGCCTCACTGTTTTCAGGAGATACTTTAAGTGCTTTTCTGCATGCGGCCTCAGCTTTTGAATAATCTTTCAGTGCAAAGGAAAGTTTTGCAATGGTAAGCCTTGCTTTTACATAATCTTCAATCTGGCTTTCATTATTATCCTCTGGATATTTGATTGAATTTAAAAGCTCCATTGCTTTTTCAAAATCACCTGATGCAATATGATTCTGAGCCTTCAGAAAAACTGCCGCATTATCTGCAAAGCATACTGAAACAGATAACAGGATAATGAGTGCAGCAAAAAATATTTTTACGGATTTCATAAAATTTCCCCAAAAAAATCCCCGGAATATCCGGGGATTTTTTAAGTCATTACAATTCTTAATTACCACTTCGAAGGATCTGTTATATCTTCTCCGAACCATTTTTTGGAAATTTTTGCCATTGTGCCGTCTTTAACCATGGCATCAATTGTTTCCTGAACTTTTCCTCTCAGGCTGTCATCATCTTTTCTGAAAGCAATACCAAACGGTTCCTTGCTGATAAAACCAGGAAGAGTCTTGAATTTTCCAAGTCTTTTAGCAACTGTGTATCTGCCCACGACATTGTCAATTACAACAGCATCGAGTCTTTTTGCTTCAAGATCAAGAAGAGCCATAGGGTTGTCATTGTATTCCTTGACTTCTTTTGCAGGAGTTTCAAGTTTTTCAACAGCTTTTACAGCAGAAGAACCTTTCTGCACTCCGACAATCTGACCTCCAAGATCTGCAGGAGACTTGAATCTTGTTTCATCGAATCTTACAACTGCAATCTGACCGTCCATAATGTAGGGCTTTGTAAAATCAACTTTTTCAGATCTTTCAGCGGTAATTGTCATACCGTTCCAGATACAGTCGAATTTTTTTGAATTAAGTGAGTGAATAACTCCGGCCCACGCTGTTGGCTGCCACTTGATTTGAACTCCAAGTCTTTTGCCTGCTTCTTCTGCAATTTCAATATCAAATCCTGTAAGAGTTCCGTCTTCAACTCTGAATCCCATAGGCGGAAAAGCGTCATCAAGACCTATAACAAGAACTCCGGCTTCTTTGACACGATCCCATGATCCGTCGTCGGCATATGAAATTGAAAATGCGGCAAGCAGTACAAGAACAGAAATTAGTAAACGTTTCATTTTTTTCCCTCCCGAAAAATTGATGAACTTGATTATAACCTTAACCGGTATTGAACCGGTTTATATCCATACCAAGATGCAAGGCTGAACATATATTAATAAAATATCTGAGTAAAGTTTTTTGTTTTACAATTATTTTACAGATATTGGCTGATTCATGTGATAGTCTTTTTTTTAAAAATTTGAAGTTTTTATTTGATTATTGGAACAAATCATATCAAAAAAGGTTCAGGTTTAAAGTTGATTGGTTAATTATGTTTACTGGATCTGCTTAAATGGAGAAAATTATGTCTGGTTCAATTTATAAAAGATTAAAAGCCGGTTTCGTTTTTTCACTTATTATCATAAATACTCTTTATATCGGTGCGATATTCTATGCGCTCATGCCTTTTAAGATTGTTCTGAGAGGATATCCCGAGCTTGTGCTTTCAAGAATATTCAATTTTGTCGGTACAATGTGGATTTCAGCAAATAATTTTATTCTTGATAAAATTGCGGGAGTAAAATTCAATGCCGATATTCCGGATTCAGTAAAAACAAAAGGGTGGTATCTTGTAATTTCAAATCATCAGACCTGGGCTGACATTTTTCTTCTTCAGAGAATATTCAACAAAAAGGCTCCTTTTTTAAAGTTTTTTCTGAAAAAACAGCTGATTTACGTTCCTGTAATCGGTCTTGCATGGTGGGCTCTTGATTTCCCTTTCATGAAAAGATTTACAAAACAGTATCTAGAAAAAAATCCCCATATGAAAGGGAAAGATCTGGAAACAACAATAAAAGCGTGCGAAAAGTTTGCCTTCAGACCTGTAACTGTAATGAATTTTCCCGAAGGAACTAGAAACAGAAACGGCAAAGCCCAAAAAATGAACAGCCCTTTTGCAAAGCTTATAAGACCTAAAGCCGGAGGATTTTCATTTGTTCTCGAGGCTATGGACGGTAAAATTGATAAAATTCTGGATGTTACAATTCACTATTCTTCAAAAAGCCCTTCTCTGATAGATTTCCTCTCAGGAAGCATAGAAAATATAAATATCGATGTTAAAGTTATCGACGTGGAAGACTGGATGGTTGGAAGTTATCTTGAAGATCCTTCATACAGAGAGAGAATTCAGGAATTTCTGAATAAGTTGTGGGAAGAGAAAGATTCAAGGCTTATAAGGCTTTCAAAGTCATTGGAAGGTTCTGATGAAGCTTATGCAGAATGTGATGTAAGAGAACTTGAAAATTGATCGACGGCAGAAGAATAAAAAAACTTAACAACAAAAAAATCATTGTCCGCAATGATTTTTTTGTTTACTGGATGCAGCACTCCCAGAGGACTCATTATAATCATGCTCTTGAATATTGTGTTGAACTGGCGAATAAATACGGCAGACCTCTTGCTGTATATTTCGGGATCACACCTTCTTTTCCGGAAGCCAATTCAAGGCACTACAGGTTTATGCTGGAAGGTCTCAGGGAAGTTGAAGCTGATCTTTTGAAAAGAGGCATAAAATTTGTCTGTGAACTTAAATCCCCTGAAGACGGAATTTCTGATTTTTCAAAAAATGCCTGTGCCGTCGTGACAGACCGTGGGTATTTAAGGATTGAAAAACAATGGAGAAAAAAAGTATCTGAGAATATCGGATGTGCAATGTTTCAGGTTGAGACTGACCTGATTGTTCCGCTTGAGGAAGCTTCTTTAAAAGAGGAGTATGCGGCATATACAATAAGAAAAAAAATCAATTCAAGGATTTTTGAGTTTCTTGTTCCTGTTAAAGAAGAAAAGCCTGATATTTTTTATCCCGGCCTTGCAGGGGAATCTCAGGAAAGTCTTGATGTTGAATCAATCCTCAGTAAACTTCCTTTCAGTGATAAATTTCCTACTGTAAAATTCAGGGGCGGTACCTCAGAAGCTCTTGGATACCTGGAGTCTTTTATTGACAACAGACTTTCATTCTATGATGAAAAAAGAAATGATCCGTCACTTGACTTCACCTCTCATCTCAGTCCTTACTTACATTTTGGTCAGATTTCTCCGGTTTATGCGGCTTTGAAGGTTTTGGAAACAAAATCTGACGGAGCAGACGCTTTTCTGGAAGAGATGATAGTCAGACGTGAACTTTCCTTTAATTTTGTAAGTTACAATCCTTTTTACGATTCTTTTGACTCACTTCCTGAATGGGCAAAAACTACTCTTCTTGAACATGAAAAAGACAGGCGAGACTATATTTATTCAACAGAAGAATTCGAGGGTTCATTAACCCACGACAGGTACTGGAATGCTGCCCAGCTTGAACTTGTTCTGACCGGAAAAATGCAAGGCTACATGAGAATGTACTGGGGAAAGAAAATTATTGAATGGACAGAAACTCCCAGAAAGGCTTTTGATACGGCGTTGTATCTTAATAACAAATATGCCCTTGACGGAAGAGACCCCAATTCCTTTACAGGTGTTGCATGGTGTTTTGGAAAGCATGACAGACCGTGGAAGGAAAGACCTGTTTTTGGTAAAATAAGGTATATGAATTCAAACGGTTTAAAACGTAAATTCAATCCAGACCTTTATGCAGATAAAGTTTATTCTTCCAGAACTTATTGAATAAGTTCGAATAGATAGCTCATTGCGTTCCGGTGCGGCTGCAAGTGTTAAGTGCAACTTGACACTTTGTCCGTTTTGTGTGATATTTTGACCTCTATCTTTCAATAAACAACAAATCCGGATCAAATAATTGAAAAAAGAAGGCCAGGATTTAAAAAATTATCTTAAAATGAAAGACCTCAAGGAAAAAACAGGTCTTCCATCCTCAACAATAAATTACTATCTCAGAAACGATCTTTTGCCAAAGCCTGTAAAAACAGGGAAAAACATGGCATGGTATCCGCCGTCGACTGTTTCGAGAATAAATCTGATAAAAAAACTTAAAGAAAAAAACAGACTTACTATTTCAGAAATAAAAGACATAGTAAAAAGCAGAAAAAGACAGGATGATCTCTATGTCATGGAAACGCTCCATGAATTTGTTTTTGGTACAATTTCAGAAAAGCTTTATGACAGAGACAGCTTTTTACATCTTTCATCCCTTAAGGAAAATGAACTTGAATTTCTGATTGAGAGCGGACTGCTGATTCCTGCCGCAAATGAAATGTTTGATGAAACAGATCTTTTTGCAGCAAAGGCTTTTCTAAGGCTTAAGGAATTTGGAATAGAACCTCCTGAACTTCTTTTTTATGCCAAAGCCGGTGAAATTGTAGCAAAAAATGAAATGCTTCTCAGGAAAAAAGTCACAAAGCATATATCAATGGAAAAAAATGCTGAAATTACTCATGAACTTACTGACATTGCGAGAAAATTCAGAACATATATCTTTGAAAGGGCATTCCATCAGAAGGTTCTTGGAAATAAGAAAAATAAACTCAGAAAATGATTTTTGATAACACCTGATTTGAGAGATTTTCAAGTTTGCTGCATATATAAGGCAAATTGTATCAGGCTTTTGCTTTGCTATGCGTGATGCAATTTAACGCAGTAGATGCAGCAAAATTGGAAAGCCCGCAGGGTTTCATAATTTTTAAAAATAATAAGCTGTATTCATTCAGAATTTGTTAATTTTAAAATATGAAACGCTCAACTTAGGAACAACCAGTCTAAAGGGGATTTGATCATGAAAATTTTATTTATTAACGGAAGTCCTACAAAAAAAAAGGGTATGACAGATATTGCTATTGACCTTCTTATACAGGGAGCAAGAGAAGCCGGAGCGGAAACAGAAAAAATTTATCTTGCTGATAAAAAGATAAACTACTGTACAGGATGCTTTTCCTGCTGGCTTAAAACTCCGGGGACCTGTATCTATAAAGATGACATGCCTGAAATTCTCGGTAAAATTAAAAATGCTGATATTCTTTTACTGGGCACTCCTCTTTATGTAGACGGAATGACTGCACAGACCAAAACTTTTGTTGACAGAATCATTCCTCTGGTTGAGCCTGAATTTGAAATGGTAGACGGACATTACAGGCACGCAAAACGTCTTGACAGTGTTCCTGATATTGCTTTGCTGAGCGTTTGCGGTTTTTATGAGCTTGATAATTTTGACGGTCTTGTTGACCATGTAAAAAGAATATGCAAAAATTTCCGTTCAGATTATCTTGGTGCTGTATTAAAACCATATTCATATTCACTTGTCATGGATGAACTTGTACCAGAGCATGTGACCGAAATTAAAAATGCTCTTGTAAAAGCCGGAGCCGAGCTTGCTCAAAACAAAAGGTTTGAGGGTGAAACCCTTGATAAAATAGCATCCCAGCCTTTTAAGGCAGAAGATGCTCTTAACGGAGCAAATATGTTCTGGGATGTCTGCAGAAAAAAGAAGAAGTTTCTTTATCATTGAGAGTCTGAAACTTAAAAATATAAGCAAGAAAATAAATAATGAACAGACCATTCGGGTTGATACACTATGGAGCAGATAATTGCGTGACAGGTTCCTGCCACATGATTACTGCTCTTTCCGGAGTAAATATTCTGATTGACTGCGGCCTTTCAATGGGAAGTGATCCTTTCTTTTCACTGGATGATTTTGCCTGTCCTGTAAATAAAATTGACTATCTTTTTTTAACGCACGCCCATCTTGACCATATCGGAAGAATTCCCGAGCTGATTGAAAAAGGATTTTCAGGTGAAATAATATGTACCCACGCTACAAAAGAGCTTTTAATCCCCATGCTTGAAGACTCAATGTCTTTTGGGAACAGGACACAGGAAGAAAAAAAAGCATTGACAGAGGCTGTTGAAGATTTGTCCTGGGGTTTTGAATATAACAATGTTTTTTTTCTTAAAAAGCAGATAAAATTCAGGCTGAAAAATGCAGGTCATATTCTGGGATCAGCTTTTATTGAATTCGGCTTTCCTGTAAATGAAAAGTCAGGGGATTACTATTCGGTTATTTTTTCAGGAGATCTGGGCAACAGAAACACCCCTATTCTTCCTGACCCGTCAATTCCGGGTCCCTGCAATCTTCTGGTGCTTGAATCGACCTACGGAGACAGAATGCATGAAAACCGTGAGAACAGGATTTCCAGTCTTGGAAAACTTATAAACCAAGCACTGGAGGACAGTGGTAAAATAATCATTCCTGCTTTTTCACTTGGGAGAACACAGGAACTTATATATGAGGCAGACAGACTTTTTACAGATAAAATAATAAATGAAAAAATACCTGTATTCATAGATTCTCCGCTTGGTCTTAAAATAACTGAAATATATTCCAGGCTGAGCAGGTTCTGGGATTCAGATTCAGCAAAACTGCTGAAAAAAGGTGATCATCCAATAGATTTTGACAATCTTTATGCTGTAGAATCATTCAGGGCGCATAAAAAACTGGTTGAATATGATAAACCCTGCATAATTATCGCGGGGAGCGGAATGTGCACAGGAGGCAGAGTTGTTTCTCATCTTCTAACTACCCTTGAGGATAAAAAAAATGAAATTTTTTTCTGCGGGTATCAGGCCGCAGGAACTTTGGGCAGAGATATAATAAGGTATTCAAAAAAAACAAACGGATACTGCATTATAGATGATAAAAAAGTTCCCATTCATGCAAAGGTTTTCAAACTGTCAGGATATTCAGCACATGCAGACAAGAAAGGACTTGTATCTTTTGTAAATTCAGTTCCTGGAAAGCCTGAGAAGATAAAGCTTGTTCATGGTGAAAAAACTGCTGCTGACAGTCTTGGTGAGTTTCTTGACTCATGCGGATATACTGTAGTTTCTTGACATCCGGCATTTATTAGCTTTAGCAGTAATTCTGCTTAAAGAGCTGCCGTGTGTCAGGAGTTCCCTCCATAACGCTTGTTTGGTTAGAAAAACATCAGATTGAGAAAAATAAAGTAAAATATTTGACAAAAACAGTCTTTTGGAGTAAATGTTCAATCCGTGAACATGCTGTAAAAGAGTTCATATCAAATTAATCTTACCTTATTTTAAGAATTAATGTAATTCAAAGGGCGGAGCTGTATCTGAGGGTTGCAAAAAATCTAAAAATCCCGAAAATCTTTTAAATTATATGAACCAGACTACATCAGACAATCAAATACGACTGAAGCTCCTGAATCTGTTGAAAATAAACCCGGATATGTCTCAACGTCAGATGATGAAGGAAATGAACGTAAGTCTTGGGAAAATTAATTATTGTATTTCAAAACTTGCGGAAAAGGGGATGATAAAGGTAGAAAGGTTTAAAGATTCAAACAAAAAACATGCCTATGCATATAAACTCACTCCTCATGGAATAGAAGAACTTGCAAAGCTTACTTTGAGTTTTTTGAGGCAGAAAATCAAAGAACATGATGAAATAAAACAGGAAATCAAATTATTGTCTGAACAATTGACTGACTTTGATTACAGCACTCATGATGAATCTGAGATTTTAAATCTTCAAAAAAAGGTAAAATTGTTTTTAAAATAAATTGAGAGGTTTGGAAAATTACAAATATTCCCAATTTTATAATTTTCTTAATTTTTAAAAAATTTGCAGGGGTTAAAAAAACAAAAATCATTTCAGGCTCGTAGGCTCTAGGCTCGTTACCAAGCTGCTGCTTGGGAATGAAATAACAGTTAAATATAAAACAGCTTCAAAATGTCAAAGAAAATAAATTCACAATTTGACTCTCCCTGGAAAGAGATAATAGAATTCTTTTTTCGTCAGTTTATGGAGTTTTTTGTACCTGAATCAGTAAACGATATAGACTGGAGCAAAAAAGTAAGATTTCTTGATAAGGAATTTCAGAAAATAACCAAAGACTCAGAAGTTGGAAAAAGATATGCAGACAAGCTTGTAGAAGTGACCTTAAAAACCAATGTAAAAAAATGGATATTAATTCATATAGAAATTCAGGCCGAAAAAGAAGACAGATTTTCAGAAAGAATGTTTGTATATAATTACAGAATTTATGACAGATTTAAAATTCCTGTAACAAGTATAGCCATTTTTGCAGACGATTTGGTTTCATGGAACCCTAAACCTTTTAGATACGGTATGTGGGGAACCAGTATGAGTCTTGACTACAAAGGGATAAAACTCCTTGATTATAAAGAAAACTGGTCTTATCTTGAAACAGTAGATAATCCTTTTGCCATAGTAGTAATGGCACATTTAAAAGCTCTTGAGACAAAAAAGAACAGTGCCTTAAGGAAACAGTGGAAAACAGAGCTGACAAAGCTTTTGTATGAAAAAGGTTATTTGGAAAAGGAAGTATTAAATCTATATAGCTTTATAGACTGGGTTTTAAGCCTTCCCAAAGAACTTGAAGAAATTTTTCTTCAGGAGCTGAATGTATACGAAAAGGAGAAAAATATGCCTTATGTAACAAATGCTGAAAAAATTGGTGAAAAAAGGGGAGAAGCAAGAGGTGAAAAAAGAGGAGAAGCAAGAGGTGAAAAAAGAGGCAAAAAAGATGTACTCCTTTCAATGATAAAAAATGCCCAAAAAGAAGGCATTACGCCCGAATTGACAGCCAAATTGACAGGCCTTGATGCAGAACTTGTAAAAAAAATAATGGAAAATGAATTAAAGGATATTCCTCTTCACCTTCTTGATAAATAGCGTGAAAATTTATTTTGAAGAAGAAAAAAGTTTAAAGTTTTGCTCTTGCTCGTTCCCAAAGCTCCAGCTTGAGAATGTAATCAACAGGTGTTTTTATTTTAGAGATTTAACCGTATGTGCTTGAGAACCTGCAGAAAAATAGAAGTCGTAAATTTTTGAAAACATACTGATAAAGAGTTTTATTAATTTTTAAAGAGCCCTGATGACAGAGACTATAACAGAAATATTAAAAGAAGGTGAATCTGAAAAAGTAGAGTTTAAAGTCTCTTTTGGTAAAGAAACAATAGAATCTTTATGTGCCTTTGCAAATAGTAAAGGGGGCAGTGTTTTTATCGGTATTGATGATAAAGGCAGAATAAAAGGAGTTGAGTCAAATCAGGAAAGTATACAAAACTGGATAAATCAGATAAAAAACTCTACATATCCGTCAATAATTCCAGATTCAGAAGAATATATTCTGGAAGGTAAAACAATAGTAACTTTGTCTATTATTTCTTATCCTGTAAAACCTGTCAGCTTCAAAGGAAAATATTATAAAAGAAAGCACAACTCTAATCATCTTATGGATTTAGCAGAAATAGCAAACGAACATTTAAAGACAGTGAATCTCAGCTGGGATTTTGCAATTGATCCAAGACATGGAATTGAAGATATTTCTCAGGATAAGGTAAATATATTTATTGAAAAATTAAATAAATTAAGAGAGTTCCCAATTGATGATGATCCTTTGATAGTTTTAAAAAAGTTTGAGCTTCTCAGGCAGGGAGCTGTTTCATTTGGTTGTTTTCTTCTTTTCAGTAAAAAAGAATCAATGATAACAACAATAGAAGCAGGCCGCTTTGATTCTGAAACTATAATAAAAGATAATAAAACCATACGAGGTGATCTTTTTTCTGAAATAGAAGATTGTATTCAATTTATTAGAAAACATATAAGTAAGGTTTTTTTAATAAAAGAAAAACCCGAGCGTGAAGAAGTATGGGAGTACCCGCCTGAAGCAATAAGAGAGGTAGTGATTAATATGATTGTTCATAGAGATTACAGAGCTGCGGGGGATTCAACAATAAAGGTTTATAATGACAGAATTGAATTTTTTAATCCGGGAGGCTTACCCGAGGGAGTAAAACTTGAAGATATTTTATCTGGAAAAACAGCATCTAATCCCCGTAATAAGCAGATAGCCTCGGTTTTTAAAGAGGCTGGTGTTATTGAAAAATATGGCTCCGGTATAAAAAGAGTAAATGAGTCCATGGAAAATGCAGGCTCTCCGCAGCCGATTTTTGAAACTATAGGTAATTATTTTAAAGTGACTTTATTCCCAAGAGAATTTTCGAATAAAACTGGCGGAGTAACTGGCGGAGTAACTGGCGGAGTAACTGGCGGAGTAACTGAGGTTTTTAAATTTATAAAAGAAAACCCGGGAAACAATACAACAGATATAAGAAGAAACTTAAAAATCCCACAACGAACTTTAGAAAGATATATAAAAAAGCTGAAAAATGAAAAAAAGATAGAATTTAAAGGACCATTAAAAAATGGCGGGTACTATCCATTGGAATAGTTTTTAAAGCTTTTTAGTCTCGCTCGGCTCGTTCACAAGCTCCAGCTTGGGAATGTAATCACAGCCTTAATTTTGTTCTTAAATATCATTATGTATATAGAAATAAAACATAAATAAAAAAAGTCCGGATCCCAGGAGCAAACAGATACTTCGTACCGGTCATATAGGCACATTACTCACAAAGGACTGTTTAGATGACATTAAAGAATAAAGATATCCGCTGGGAACAACGTTTTGAAAATTATAAAAAGGCCTTGAGCCAGTTAAAAAAATTTATTGATAAGGGAGAGTTATCAGAGCTTGAAAATCAAGGACTTGTTAAAGCGTTTGAATATACTTTTGATCTTGCCTGGAATACATTGAAGGATTTTCTCGAATACCAGGGGCAGACAGAACTTTTTGGTTCAAGAGACACAATTAGAAAAGCCTTTAATCTGAATCTTATTGAAAATGGTGATAGCTGGATGGATATGCTGAAAAGCCGAAATCAAACATCGCATACTTATAATGAAGAGACAGCAGAAGAAATCTGCCAGGCTGTCACAGGTGTTTATTATCCACTTTTCCAGCAATTGAAAAGCCGACTGGAAAATTTGCAGTCTGGCATGGCTCAGCGTTGATTTTATTATGTGCTATGGGCTAAAACAAACAACAATAGAATCTATTAAAAATGTATTCAGAAGATATTCTCAGGTTGAGCAGGTTATTATCTATGGTTCCAGAGCAAAGGGAAATTACAAAAATGGTTCGGATATTGATTTAACCTTAAAAGGTGATGATCTGAGCCTCACACTAATGAATAAAATTAACATTGAACTTGATGATCTTCTTTTACCATATACTTTTGATCTTTCAATCTATAGCCATATAAAAAACTGTAATTTAAGAGATCATATAAATCGGGTTGGAAAGATTTTTTATAAGAAAAACTAAAACTGGGTTATATCTCAATAACACCCCAAAACAATAATTAAAAAAACAGGTTTTAAATGAATAATCCCAAAATAGCAATAATAGGCCTTGGCTATGTAGGCCTTCCACTGGCAGTGGAATTTGGTAAAATAATTGAAACAAAAGGTTTTGATATAAACAAAAAAAGGGTAGAAGAGTTAAAAAAAGGCAAAGATTCAACTCTTGAAGTAGAACCGGAAAACCTTGTCACAGCAGCCAAACTAACCTACACAAACAATCTTGAAGACTTAAAAGACTCAAATTTTTTCATAGTAACAGTACCAACTCCGGTAGATAAGAACAAAACACCTGATTTATCACCTCTTATAAGTGCAAGCCAGATGCTTGGCAAAATAATAAAGAAAAACGACATAGTGGTATATGAATCAACAGTATATCCCGGAGCAACAGAAGAAGTCTGCATACCAGAAATTGAAAAAATTTCAGGACTAAAATTTAATAAAGACTTTTTTGCAGGATACAGCCCCGAAAGAATAAACCCCGGAGATAAAGAACACAGAGTTACAAATATTGTAAAAGTAACTTCAGGCTCCACACCAGAAACAGCAGAAACTGTAGACAATATTTATAAAAAAATAATCCTTGCAGGGACCCACAAAGCAAGTTCAATAAAAGTAGCAGAAGCATCCAAAGTAATTGAAAACACTCAAAGAGACTTGAATATTGCACTCATTAATGAGCTTGCAATTATTTTCGATAAAATGAAAATTGATACAGAAGAAGTTTTAAAGGCAGCAGGAACAAAATGGAATTTTCTGAACTTTAAACCAGGACTTGTGGGAGGCCACTGCATTGGAGTTGACCCGTATTATCTTACATTCAAGGCACAGGAAATAGGCTATCATCCTGAAATTATTCTTGCAGGAAGAAGAATTAATGACAAAATGGGTGCTTATGTTGTTTCAAGAGTTGTTAAAGAAATGGTTAAGAAAAAAATTCATGTTCACGGTTCAAATATACTTATTATGGGCCTTACTTTTAAAGAAAACAGCCCTGATTTAAGAAACACAAAAGTAGTGGATATGATAGAGGAATTCAAAGACTATAATGCAAATATAGATATTTATGACCCATGGGTTGATGAAGACGAAGCTTTACATGAGTATGGACTTTCACTGACAAAAGAACTAAAAGAAAATACATATGACACAATTATCCTTGCAGTTGCACACGATGATTTTAAAAATATAGGAATTGAAAAAATAAAACAATTTGGAAAATCTGAAAATATAATTTTTGACTTAAAACATCTTTTCCCCAAAAATGATGTGGACAGTCGTTTATAAAAATCTCTTAAATATTAAAGAAATGTATTATGCAAATTTTAGTAACAGGCGGAGCAGGATTTATAGGCTCAGCATTAATAAGATATCTAATTAAATCAACAGATCATAAAGTAATAAACTTAGATAAACTGACCTATGCAGGGAATTTAAGCTCTCTTGATGAAATAAAGGAAAGTTCTAATTATTTTTTTGAAAAAGCAGATATATGTAATGCTAAAGAAGTAAAAAGAATTTTTGATAAATACAAACCTTCTCTTATTATGCACCTTGCAGCAGAATCCCATGTAGACAGGTCAATTGACGGTCCCTCAGAATTTATCAACACCAACATTGTGGGGACCTATGTTTTGCTTGACCAGGCTTTAAATTACTGGAAAAATTTAAATAATAATGAAAAAGAAAATTTCAGATTCCATCATATTTCCACAGATGAAGTATACGGCGACTTGGAAAATGACAATGATTTTTTTACAGAAAAAACTCCATACGCTCCAAGCTCACCATATTCAGCATCAAAGGCAAGTTCAGATCATCTTGTAAGAGCATGGAACAGAACCTATGGCTTACCAACGATAATTACAAATTGTTCCAACAATTACGGCCCTTATCAGTTTCCTGAAAAATTAATCCCTCTTATGATATTAAATGCAATTGAAGGAAAACCGCTTCCGGTTTATGGCAGCGGCAGTCAGGTAAGAGACTGGCTTTATGTTGAAGACCATGCAAAAGCTCTTTATCTGGCAGCTTCAAAAGGAAAAATTGGCCAAACATATAATATTGGCGGAAAAAATGAAAAAAAGAATCTTGAAGTAGTTAATATTATTTGTGAAATTCTTGAAAATTCTAATTTAAAAAAACCTTTAAATGTAAATAAATATAAAGATTTAATTACATTTGTTAAAGATAGACCTGGACATGATTTGAGATATGCAATAGATGCCTCAAAAATTGAAAATGAACTTGGATGGAAGCCTGAAGAAACTTTTGAATCAGGAATTAAAAAAACAATAAAATGGTATCTTGATAATCTTAAATGGTGCAAAAAGGTTCAGGACGGTTCTTATATGAGAGAAAGGCTTGGGAATGGATAACAATATTAAAGGAATAGTTTTAGCCGGAGGAAGCGGAACAAGACTTTATCCAATAACAAGGGGAGTTTCAAAACAGCTTTTACCTATTTATGACAAGCCAATGATATATTATCCAATTTCTGTTCTCATGCTTGCAGGAATAAGAGATATTCTTATTATAACTTCTCCCGAAGATATAGAATCCTACAAAAGACTTCTTGGAAACGGATCAGATTTTGGAATAAATCTTTCCTATGAAGTTCAGCCAAAACCGGATGGTCTTGCACAGGCTTTTATAATTGGTGAAAAATTTATTGGAAACTCCAGGGTTTGCCTTGTTCTTGGAGACAATATTTTTTATGGACAGGGTTTTACTCCAAAACTTAAAGAAGCTGCATTAAGACAAAATGGTGCAACAGTTTTCGGCTATCAGGTAAAAGACCCTGAGCGTTTTGGAGTGGTTGCTTTTGATGAAAAAAAACGTGCAATATCCATAGAAGAAAAACCGAAAAAACCAAAATCAAACTATGCTGTAACAGGCCTTTATTTTTATGACAATAAAGTTGTTGAAATTGCAAAAAATGTTAAGCCTTCAAATAGAGGCGAACTTGAAATAACAAGTATTAATCAGGCTTATCTTGAAAAGGGAGAACTTAATGTTGAACTTTTGGGTAGAGGTTTTGCCTGGCTTGATACAGGAACCCATGAAAGTTTGCTTGAAGCAGCTCAATTTGTAGAAACAATTGAAAAAAGGCAAGGTTATAAAATAGCCTGTCTTGAAGAAATAGCTTTTTTAAATAATTGGATATCAAAAGATAAAATAATTGAAGCTTCCAAAAAACTTGAAAAAAATGATTATGGAACATATCTAAAAGGCCTGGTTAAATGAATGAAATTATTCCCGTAACAAAAAGCTATTTGCCTGATAAAGAAAAATTTAAATCATATATAGATAAAATTTATGAATCAGGCCAGCTAACAAATAACGGCCCATTACTAAAAGAACTTGAAGAGCGTTTAAAAAACTACCTTGGTGTAAGAAATATTATTCTTGTTGCAAACGGTTCTTTAGCTTTACAGGTTGCTTACAAATCTTTGAATCTTACAGGAGAAGTTATTACAACTCCTTTTAGTTTTGTAGCCACAACAAGCACACTTGCCTGGGAAGGGCTTAAACCGGTTTTTGCTGATATTAATCCTGATACTTTTAATCTTGATCCTGAAAATATTGAATCTTTGATAACAGAAAAAACATCTGCAATTCTTCCGGTTCATGTTTTTGGTAATCCCTGCGAAGTTGAAAAAATTGAAGAAGTTGCCAAAAAACACAATCTTAAAGTAATTTATGACGGAGCACATGCTTTTGGAGTAAAATATAAAAATAAAAGCATTTTTAATTACGGAGATATTTCAACATTAAGTTTTCATGCAACCAAGCTTTTTCATACTATTGAAGGCGGTGCAATCATAACAAATGATGATGAAATTGCTCATAAAGTAAGGTTATTAATAAATTTTGGAATAACCGGGCCTGATAAAATAGAAGGACTTGGAACCAATGCAAAAATGAATGAGTTCGAAGCTGCTATGGGACTTTGTGTTTTGAACGATATTGAAGATATTATTAATGAAAGAAAAAAAGTCTTTGAAAGATATTTTAAAGGTCTTAATGGAATTGTTAAGTTTCAGAAGTTTAATTCTTATTCTACAAGAAACTTTTCTTATGTTCCTGTGCTTTTTAAGGATGAGGATGAGCTTTTAAAAGTGAAAAATAAATTGAATGAAAAAAATATTTTTCCAAGGCGGTATTTTTTCCCCAGCCTTGATACATTAAAATATTTGAATTCGGAAAATAGTTGTAGTGCTTCGGCAAAAATTTCTTCTAAAATTTTATGTTTACCTACTTTTTTAAATTTTTTTAATTCAAATCAAGATTTAATTATAAATGAGATAAAGGTTTAGACTATGAAGGTCGGAATAATGCAGCCTTATTTTTTCCCGTATTTGGGATATTGGCAATTAATTAATTCAGTTGATGTATTTATAATTTACGATGATGTTAATTTTATAAAACAAGGCTGGATTAATAGAAATTATATTTTAAATTATGATAAAAAATTTCTTTTTACTTTGCAGTTAGAAGGTTCAAGTTCTTTTAAATTAATTAATGAAATTAATATTGGTAATAACAATACAAAGCTTATTAAAACTCTAACTCAATTTTATAATAAAGCTTTCTATTTTAATGATGTTATTAGTTTACTCGAAAAAATTATTCTAAATAAAGAAAAAAATTTAGGAATTTATTTAGAATATTTAATCAAAGAAATCTGTAGATACTTAAAGATTGAAACAGAAATACTTATTTCAAGTAAAATAGAAAAAAATAATAGTTTAAAAGGCCAGGATAAAGTTATTGAAATTTGCAAATTACTAAATGCAAGTTGCTACATTAATCCACTTGGGGGTCAACAACTTTACGATAAAAAAATATTTGCTTATAATAATATTGATTTATATTTTCTCCAAACAAATCAAATTGAATATAAACAATTTACAAATGAATTTATACCTTCGCTTTCTATTATTGATATTTTGATGTTTAATTCTGTCGAAGAAATTAAGAACCATTTAACTCAATTTGTTTTATTATAAAGGTTTTAGATGAATAAATATGCTATTGGTGGGTATTTTGAACTAGAATTGCCTCAAAAAACACCACACAAATTATTTAAAGATACATACTCCTTTCAATCAGCTAGAGCGGCTTTTTATTCACTACTTTTGTCAGGTAAGCCTGCAAAAGTATGGATACCAAGATATATCTGTGATTCAATGATAAAACCATTGGAACTTGCAAAAATTAATTTTGATTTTTATTCAATTGATGAGTCTTTTAGCATTATAGAAAATATTCAATTATTGGATAATGAATGGTTATTGTATGTTAACTATTTTGGGCTATGTTCAAAACAGGAAAATGAAATTTTAAAAAAATATCCCTCAAATCAAGTTATCTGTGATCATTCTCAAGCTTTTTTTATTGAACCTCTAAAAAATTGTCTTGCGACAATATACTCGTTAAGAAAATTTTTTGGAGTTCCTGATGGTGGTCTTATGTATACAAACCAGTTTGTTAACCAAAAAGGTTTGGATGAAACTTCA
Source organism: Desulfobacteraceae bacterium (assembly GCA_050253255.1). Classification (GTDB taxonomy): domain Bacteria; phylum Desulfobacterota; class Desulfobacteria; order Desulfobacterales; family JACKCP01; genus JACKCP01. The sequence goes on from JBFWJK010000012.1 coordinate 26,837, forward strand.
ATAAATAGAACAAGTCATTTGTTGAAACGCATTGCTCTAAATCCGGAAAAAGGATATCTGGACTTTATTGAAGCAGAAAAAACTTTAGATAATATTTGTACAAAAAAAATGTCTACTTTAACAAATAGAATTTTACAATCAATCGATATGAACTATGTAAAACAAAGAAGAAATAAAAATTTTCTATTTTTGCATAAATACTTAGGTACATATAATGACATAGGATTGAATTTTGATAAAATTAAGGGGCCACTATGCTACCCCTTTCTTACACACGAAAAAGGGTTAAGAGATTGTTTAATTAAAGAAAAAATATTTGTTCCAAAATATTGGCCTGAAATAGGAAATAGATTTCTAGAAAAAAACATCGAAAAAAAATTTTTGACCGAATTATTACCAATACCTTGCGATCAAAGATATTTTGAAAGTGATATGCAAAGAATAATAGAAACAATTATTAGGAGATTGAAATGAATATAAAAGGGAAACTTGTTACACTCCGTGCTCCTGATTTTTCTGATTTAGAAAAGCTTCATGCTTGGAGTAATGATCCTGAAATTTGGAACATGTTGGGAGGTTGGCATTTCCCTTTTTCAAAAAGATCTACTGAAGACTGGATCAAATCGAGAAATGATAACAATATGCAATCCCATGTTTTTTGCATTGATACTATAGAACATGGCGTTATTGGTACAGCTAATTTAGTAGATATTGATTGGAAAAATGGCAATGCTTTTCATGGGATAATGATTGGTGATATTGATTGTCGTGGTAAGGGCTATGCTTTGGATACAGTGATGACAATTATGAGTTATGCGTTTGATGAATTAGGACTTTATAGGCTAGATGGTAGCATGGTTTCTTTTAACGATCGTTCAATAAAATTTTATATTGAAAAATGTGGTTGGAAAAAAGAAGGTGAAAAAAAAGGGTGGTATTATAGGAATGGAAAAAGATTTGATAAGGTAATAGTTGGCATTACAAAAGATGATTATTGTGAATTTTTAAAAAAAAATAATTATTGGGTGTCACATTAAGTTCAGTTTTTTAACTTATTTTACAAGTTTTTAAAAATATAAGTAATAGACCTTGTTTTTTTTATTTACAAACTAAACCTCTAACATTTAGATTTTATTGAAAGTGAGGGGTGAGAGGTTTGAAAAATTGCAAATATTCCAAATTTTATCATTCCCCGAATTTTTAAAAAATTTACAGGAGTCAAAAACAACAAAAATCACTTAAAAAAGTAAAAAATAATCCCAAAAAAGGTTGATTTTTTGAGGTTTTGCCCCAAGTTTTTCCAGGACGCACCTCACCTGTTAAAAACTGGATTTTGACAATATTCTTACTCCCTTTACGATATTATAAGCAGCCTGACGTATCCAGATGTCAAACTTGTTTTTAGCAATAGTAGTAAACCTTGCTCTTGAAGCATTATCGTTGAGATGGCTCAACCCAAAATACTGTTCAACAATATATCTTTTTTTGGACAGTTTTTTGTTTCGCTCTTTTTCAAAATCAGTAAGCTTTGCAGTGGTGGAATTTTTTCTCATAATTCCGTCGGCAATCTTGTTAAGGCTTAAAAATTTTCTGTTTAAAGCTCCGATATCCTTTGTCAGCATAAATCTTTGTTATTTCCCGGCTTGTGTGTCTGCTGTAAAGAGTGCAGTATTCCAGATAATTTGTGTCATTGACCGAAGCAGAGTTAAAGTTGCGGCAAGTATAAAACCATGATTTGCATCAACAGAAGCATGTTCTTTTAAACCATAGTGAGGCTTATCATTTTTAACTGTCCAGTCAGATTCAATATCTCTGGAAAATTTAACAGGCTTGCCGTTTTTATCGGTTTTGCGGATATGTTTGTTTTCTTTGTTCTTTTTTACCTGGTCGCTGCTGACAGGTGAAGAAGCTGATTTAACAAGTCTTGCATCAACAGCTATACCTTCATTTATGGTAAGGCCCTGTTTTTCAAACTGCCTTAGGATTTCACTGTTAATCTGATCCATAGCTTCTTTTGAAAGCCTTGCTCTGAATCTTGAAAATGTTGAATGATCAGGAGAAGGAGTTTCAAATGGAAGACCTGGAAATCTTTTAAAAGACAAACGGTCATTAATCTGGCTTTCAAGTTCAGGATCAGATTAAATTCTAAACCACTTTTGAAGCAAAAGGCATTTATAAAGGAGAATGGGATGATACGCAGAAGCACCTTCGCAACTTGTACCATGAATATAATGGCATGAAAGAATGGATTTGATTTTAGCCCAGTCAATTGACTTATTAAGTTTATCCATATTTTGCAGGCTTCTGTTGTGCTTGAGAGTTTCTGAAAGAGTAATGTCAACAAAACTTGAAGATGAATTGGTTATTTTGTATCCCATGGAAAAATGTCCTTATGAAAAGTTGCTATAATTTAAAAATATAGCATATTTTTGAGTGAATGTTAAATAAAATCAGTATTTTATATGATAAAAACAAGGTTTTTTATGGAGTGTAGAAAAATTAATTTGAAATTTAAAGAGAAATTTGGGTGTTATGCAAAGGTCTCAAAGTGAAAGATAAATTTAATTATAATGTTTAAATCAATAAGTCTTAAAAAAAATACCATAGCAAACTATATAGGTCAATTTTACAATATGTTTATAGGTATAGCAATCCTTCCTGCATATATGGTATATTTAGGGGCTGAGGCTTTTGGACTTATTGGATTTTTTACCATGCTTTCGACGTGGATGATGCTTTTAAATGTTGGTTTATCTGCGACTATCTCAAGGCAGTCTGCTAGCTTGAAACATTCGTTTGAGCAGATGATCGAGTTTAAGCATATTCTTAGAAGTGTTGAGGCTGTTTTTGTGGTGATTGCTTTGGTTATAGTTTTTGGCATTTATATTTCAGATAGTTGGATAGCTAATAGTTGGCTTAATATAGAAACATTAGATAAAAATGAAGTAGCATATTGTATATCTCTTATGGGTGTGATGATATCTTTTAAATGGTTAGTTGGATTGTATAAAGGTGCTATAAATGGTTTTGAACTGCAAATTTGGCTCAATATCTATGGTGTAATCATCAACTCTTTGAAGTTTGTCGGTGGGTTTATACTTGTAAAATACATCTCTCAACGTCCTAGTAACTATTTTGAGTATCAGCTTGTTATTGGAGCTTTAGAGTTGATAATAATACATCGGAAAGTCTATAAAGTGGTACCAAAAACAGATAATTTTATAAAACCGTCTATAAAATATTTAAAAATTATAATGCCTTTTACACTTGGTATAGCATATACATCTGGACTTTGGATAGTACTTACAAATATTGATAAATTGATTTTATCAAATATTTTACCTTTAAAAGAGTATGGATATTTTTCTCTTATTGTAGTCGTAGCTGCAGGTATGTCAGCTATGGCAGGTCCTATCGGTATAGCCGTTCAACCACGACTTACTTCTTTACTTGCTTTAAACAGAGGAGCAGAGATGATAGCTTTGTATAAAAAAGCTACTCAATTTGTATCTGTAATAGGTTTTGCAGTTACTGGGACAGTTGCAGTATTTTCGACTGAGTTTTTATATGCTTGGACTGGCGATATGGAAGCAGCAAAATGGGCGGGACATATTCTGTTTTGGTATGCTTTAGGAAATGGGTTACTTATGATTTTGGCATTTCAGTATTATTTACAATTTGCTTATGGGAACTTAAAGTATCATATATGGGGAAATACTCTATTTGGATTTGTACAGATAGGAGTGATGATTGTAGTAGTCTATAGCTATGGTGCATTGGGTGCTGGTATCTGTTGGTTTGCACTTCAGGCTATCTTTTTATCTTTTTGGCCTGGATATATCCATAGTAAATTTGCCAAAGGAATACATACAAACTGGATGTTTCAGGATGTGTTGCCTATAATTATTTCAAGTATATTTATTTTGATGGTTATAAAAAATCTCGATATTGACTTTTTTAGTTTACAAAGAGTGGAGCTTTTTTTTATATTACTCCTCATTGGTGGGGTTGTTTTGATAGTGAATAGTTTAGTAGCAAAAGATGTTAGAAATATGATTTTAAAGAGAATTGTAAAATAATGAAAAATACAAATAAAATAAATTTAGATGAAGATGGAATAATATTATTTCTAGGAACTATGAATGCAATGCCAATGCACTATGCTATGGAATTAAGAAAATTAAATCAAGAAGTTGTATATTTTGTAGATGAAAAAAAAGAAAATACATTACACAGACCAGAATGTCACTTTAAAAATTCAATAAGTTATCCATATCCTGACTGGATAATAGAACTTATAATTCCATCTCAGTTATTAATTTCTCTTTTTCCACAATTTTTTAAATTTATATTATTGAAGTCATTGCCTAATAAATATAAAAACAAAAGAATAAAGGCTATATTTTATAGTGGATTTTATGCGTCTTTAATAAATCTTTTTACAAATAATATAAATATTTTTTTATCATATGGCTCAGATTTAGAATATTTTTGCAATATTGATTTAATTGATGAATTATCTGAAAATTTTAAGAATAAATCATTTGTAAGATATTTACCAAAAAAATTAGTTCATATAATAATAAAAAAAGTTGTGAATAATCAATTCCTAGGTGCCAAAGAATCTAATTATGTATTGTTTTTCCCAAAAGGGTACTCTGTTAAAGGAGACAAAGTCATAAAGAGATTGATAGAAAACAATGTCAAATATATTGAAAGATATAATGATATGTATATAGATGATTTTAAATGCTATATAAAAAAATCAAAATTTGAAGATAAAGAACTATTTATCCTTTGTGCTACAAGATTTATCTATTCTAATCTGACATTAAATGATCAAGAAAATAAAGGTAATGATATTATTATAAAAGGGATAGCAAAATACATTCAAAATACAAATAGAAAAATTGTGATTCATTTTTTTGAAAAAGGACAAGATGTTAATGAAGCAAAAAAATTGTGTAAAGAATTAGGAATTGAAAATAATATAATTTGGCATAGGCCTATGCCAATGCATAAGTTGTTAAAATTATATGAACAATCTCATATTTGTTTTGATCAGCTAGGTAATAATTGGTTGGGAGCAATAGGCTTATTTGCAATTTTACTCGGCATTCCACTAATCTCAAATGTTTCGAAATATAAAGTGTCATTGCCTGTTTTAAACGCAACAAATGAAGAAGAAGTTTATGCACGATTAATTCAACTAGAAAATCGAGAGTTATACGAAAGAATAAGTTTAGAATCCAAAAAATATGCAGTTGAAAATTTAACACCACTTAAAGTTTTAAAACAGTTAATAATAAATGATTAAATATATGCACTCTAATCAATATTTACGCATAAAAATATTTTCTATGCCAATCTTATATTCTCTATTTTTAACATTTTATTTTCCCATAGATGCTTCGATTATAGATCGTAGTAACTATTTAAATTATACAGAAAATGCAAAGTTGATATCTTTATATTATTTAAATGATGGGATTTTATCATTCTTATTTAATGAACCTTTATGGTTATTAATTAATATATTTTTATCATTTTTTTTAAGCCCAGAAAATACACTGAGATGTATAATTTTCTTTAGTTCATTTACAGTTTCTTTTTTAGTATTAAAAAACAATATAAAATATTTTTGGATTTTATTGTTTATATTGATATTTCCTAGTATTATCAAAAATTTTATTGTTCATATAAGACAGGGGCTTGCAATATCATTATTTTTGATTGGTTGGTTTAGTTTAACACAGTCTAAAAGATATTTTTTTTTTTTAATGTCCCCATTTGTTCATAGTTCTTTTTTTATAGGAGTATCAATATATTTAATAACAGCGATTTCAAATAAAATGAGATTTGCTTTTGATATAAAATTTTTAATATATTTGATTATAGGCTTTACAGTTAGTTTTGGATTGGGTTTTATAGCTTCTTTAT
>JBFWJK010000013.1:0-32122 GCA_050253255.1 Desulfobacteraceae bacterium
AGAGACAGCGGGTTCAATATTTTTTTTCAGTATACACTTAACTCAGACAGCCCTCTGCTTGAACCGGGAATTAAAAAAAACATACAGGAAAGATGTGATATTCTGGAAAAAATGGCTGAAGTTTTCGGGCCTGACAAAATTTTTTTAAGATTTGATCCAATAGTTTTTTACATGGATGAAAATAAAAATTTAAAAAACAACCTCGGGGATTTCGAGTATATCTTAAAAAGGGCTTCAGGATCAGGAATCACATCGATTACAGTCAGTTTTACAGATTTATATAAAAAAGTATTAAACAGGCAGAAAAAAAAGAAAATTGAATTTACAGAACTTGAGGGTTTCAGAAAAATCAAAGTTCTTGAAAAAATGGAGAAGGCTTCGCACAACTTCAGTATCAGGCTCAATCTCTGCTGTGAAACAATACCGGGTATGGAAAGACTTAAAAGATATCCATGTATTTCCGCTGAATATATCAACAAAACTTTCGGCCTTGACCTCAGGCACAGAAAAGATCCCGGTCAGAGAAAAGACTGTATGTGCTCTCTTTCAAAAGATATAGGCTCCTATACAGATCATCCCTGCCGGCATAACTGCCTTTACTGCTATGCAAGACCTCTTGGAGATACAATGTGAAAATAGGAAATGTAGAAATAAAAAACCCTGTAATTCTTGCTCCTCTTGCAGGAATTACCAACCTTCCCTTCAGGGAAATATGTAAAAATCAGGGAGCAGGACTTGTCTGCTCTGAAATGATAAGTTCAAACGGGCTTATCTACAATTCCGGAAAAACATTTTCCATGCTAAAATCCTCTGAATCTGAAAAACCTCTTTCAATTCAGATATTTGGTTACGACCCTGAGATTATGGCTGATGCTGCAAAAATAATTGAAGAAAACTCAGATGCTCAGATCATAGACATAAACATGGGATGCTCCGTAAGAAAAATATTGAAATCCAACTCAGGGTCAGCTTTGATGAAAGAACCTGACAGAGCTGAAAAAATATTTACTGCCATAAAAAAAGCCGTGAAACTTCCTCTGACAGTAAAAATAAGATCAGGATGGGACAGTTCCGGAGAAGATGCCATTCTTATATCAAAAATAGCACAGACCTGCGGTCTGGATGCTGTGGCAGTTCATCCGAGGACTGCAAAACAGGGTTTTACAGGCTCAGCTGACTGGAGCCTTATTGAAAAAATAAAAAAAACCTTAAGTATTCCTGTAATCGGAAACGGAGATATCAAAAATTATCACGACGCCCTGAAAATGTTTGATGAAACAGATTGCGACGCTGTTATGATAGGAAGAGCTTCAATTTCAAATCCTTTTATATTCCGGGAGATAAATCAGGCTCTGAACAAAGAAAAACCTTCAGAAATTACTGTTGAAGAACATTTTTTCCTGATGAAATTTTACTTTGAATCAACAATCAAATATTTCGGCGAAGAAACGGCCTGCAAAATGATGAGAAGCAGACTTTCATGGTTTGTAAGAGGTCTGCCGCATAACACATCTTTCAAGGAAAAAATAAAAAATATTACAAGCCGGAGACACGGCCTTGAAATTATTGAGGAATACAAGTCAACTCTGGAAAATAAATAATTTTTCCCATTATTCAGCGGATTTTAATTTTGCCGCATATGCTGCGGCAAATATAAGAAACTGATCTTTTTTTTACAGACTTATTACAGAATGGTCGGCTGAAAGCTCAATCAGCTCTGCTGCTGTTGCAAGCCTTGCTCCGTCAATCAAATCATCCTGTGAAATTTTTCTTGCCTGAGCACAGGGAGTACATGCAAGTATTGGAACTTCAAATTCCTGAAGATGTAATAAAAGATCTGCGCAGGAATCTCCTGTTGCTGCATAAAGATTGTCTGCAAGACCTTCCTTTGCAATAAAAACCGCATCATCGAGAAGAAAAACCTTTACATCTCTTCCAAGCTTTTGTGCAACAGTTGCAAGATGAATTCCTCTTGTTGAACGGTTTGGATTATCAAGACCTGATGCTATAACAATAAGAACCTTGTCATTCATTTTATTTCTCCTTATCGGTTTAAATTTTGACTCTTAAGATGTGAAACAAAAAGAAAGGTTACAATTAAAATATAAAAGCTGATTAATGATTTAATTTTATTGGATAATTAAAGAAATGTAAATCAGGTATTCAAAATAAAGGCAGAAACGGTTTTAGCCGTTCTGCCTTTATTTTTTAAATATTAAAGAGTGGAATCCTCAACTTTTTTACCTACAAACATCATAAATACTGCCATTCCAATTATACCTGCGGCAATTGAAATCCATGGCGAAATTCCAAATCCGGTAGGAATATACCCAAATACAAGAGCAAATCCAGCCACTGTAAGTGAATAAGGAAGCTGGGTTCTTACGTGGTCAATATGGTCTGAACCTGAAGCTGTGGAAGACAGAATTGTTGTATCAGAAATAGGTGAGCAGTGATCTCCGCACACAGCACCTGTAAGAACAGCACCCATTGAAGAATACATCAATGTAGTAACTTCTGTTGAAGCTCCTGAAATTGCAACTGCAAGAGGAATTATTATCGGCATTAAAATAGCGTTTGTTCCCCATGATGTTCCGGTTGCAAAAGCTATGAAAAAGGCAAGAATAAATGTAAGAGATGGTAAGAAAGCTCCTGACAGAATATCCTTGGAATTTGCAACAATCCACTCTGCAAGCTGCATTTCTGTTATTACAGCCTTGAGTGAAAAGGCAAGGGTCAGGATTATAACAGCAATAAGCATTGTCTTAAGTCCTGCAACCCAGGCGTCCACACCTTCTGCAAGCTTAAACTTTCCTGTAATTCTTCCAATCACAATTGCAACGATTGAAGAAATAAATGCGGCCCAGGTAAGAACAACTGAAGCGTCAGCATCACCAAAACATTCTCTTATTGTTTTTCCCGGAGCATATCCGTTGTACCAGAGCCCGAAAACAGTAACCAGAGCAAAAAGGGTGATCGGAATTATCGCTCCCCAGATCGAGCCTGTTCCGGCTTCATCAGGCATAAGATCCTTGTCTTCTGAAATCATTGGAGTTGAACCTTTTGCAAAAACCTCGCCTTTGGTTCTGGCTCTTTTTTCAGCCTTGTACATAAGACCGAAGTCCCTTCTCATGAAAACAAGAATAAAAACAAAAGCTATCGTAAAAAGAGAATAAAATCTGAAAGGAATTGTGTTCATAAAGGCCACCATTGAGTTGCCTTTAATACCAAGGGTTGTAAAAGCTGTTGCAATAAGCCCAAGTTCCATTGCAACCCAGGTTGAAATGGGGCATATCGATGAAATAGGCGCAGCAGTCGAGTCAACAATATATGCGAGTTTTTCCCTTGCAATATTGTACTTGTCTGTAATAGGCCTCATTGTGTTTCCCACGATCATGGAGTTAGCATAATCATCGAAAAAAATCGCAATACCCATAAGAGCTGTAGCAAAAAGAGTTGATCTGGTATCCTGAGCTTTTCTTGCTATTGCTTCCGCAATCGCCTGTGTTCCGCCGATTCTCGACATGACACCGACAAGACCTCCTATGGCAAGACAGAAAACAACAACACCCACATTCCATGCGTCAGCCAGAGACTTTGCAACAATATACTTTGAAAAGGTATCAAGAAGACCTGTCAAAGGATTCCAGTTGTTGACAATTGTTGCTCCTGCAAAAACACCGAGTGTAAGTGATATTATCACCTGTCGTTTCCAGATCGCAAGCACAATGGCAAGCACAGGCGGCACCAGAGCCAGAGCCCCGTAAGTAAAGGTTACAGCTTCTCCCTCCATAAAAAAAGTCCTCCCCGTAAAAAGTTTATATTACTGAATACATATTAAAACGTGTTTTTTTAACACAACTAAAAATATATTAAAAGCCAAAGAACTTATTTTTTTCATTTAAAACAGTCATATGGGAATACTCTTATTTCATTATTTCAGTTTTAATAATTCCTGTTGTGTGTTAATAATTCATGATTCCCGGTTCAAATAACTCCAAAATTTAAAAACAAGGAAAAATCATGGAGAATTATTCCATTTCAAGACCTCCAAGAAGTGTTTCTTTGGGCCTGAAACTGAAATTGCTTTCAGGAGGTCCTGTAAACTTATTCGCTTGGGCATTTATAAGTTTTGGGCTGGTTTTCTGCCTCATCTTTGACATTGCAGAAACTGTAAGGGAATTAAAAATGTTTTCCGGACAAATCATGACTGCCGAAGGAGTTTCAACCGGATTTTCAGGAACAAATTTTACCGTAGACGATGAAACTGTTATTGAGCTCAGATATTCCTTCAGAGGAATAGACAATAAACAATATCACGGAAGATCATTTGCAACCGGAATTTATATAGATGAAGGAACTCCTGTACCTGTGGAGTTCAATGTTGATTATCCTCAATATTCCAGAATTGAGGGAACAAGATATTCGGTTATGGGAGCATGGGGACTTTTAATACTCCTTTTCCCCTTAACCGGATTGGCAGTCTTGTTTTTTTCACTTAAATCAGGTTTTTCAAAGATAAATATTCTGAAAAACGGAATTCCTGCAAGGGGAAACCTTATAAAATCATACGAAACAGGAACTGAAATAAATGAATGTCCGGTTTATAAAATGATTTTTGAATACAGAGATGAAAATGGTCAAACCCACAAAACATCTGTAAAAACAACCAACCCTGATGTTCTTGAAGATGATGACAGTGAAAAAATGATTTACAATCCCTCAAACCCTTCAAAAGCTGTTTTTATTGATACTCTCCCATACAACACAAAACTTGACCACAACGGTGATTTTATTTCCGAATCCGGGGGATTCAGGACTGTAATCTGCTTGATTCTGCCTGCAGTTTCAATTGTCTTATTTTTATTAATTATTGATGTACTCTAAGTTTTTTTGTCAATATTCAGCTGTCAAACAGAAAAAATCAGTATTAACGGAAACTGATACTGATTTTTTCTGAGCCGGTTTAGGGGGAAAAATTTTTCATCTTCCTTGAACTGAACAAATAATTCTCGTTTTCTGCCAATCACGAATTAAATGAACAAAAAATTCCGGTTTTCAACCTGTCACAATTTATTTTTCATCTGCCTTATCAAGAAAAGGATCATGGGCTGTATAAACAAGTTCATCCTTTTGGAAAACAGGTGCATTCATCTCCTCAGGCTTGAGGTTTTCAATTTTTCTTTTTTCAAGAAAATCTGCTATTTTTTCTCTTATGCCTTCTTTCCAGTAGAATCTTTTACCTTTTTCATTTCTGTAGATTTCCCAGGCTGAACAAGGAATTTTCTTCCATAAATCTGAATAGCAGAAAGGTGCATCACCTGAGAGCACCATAGTTTTTTCTCCTGTAAAAACCCTTACAACCTGATGCCCGAAAGTATGATATCCTGTTTTATAAATCTCAATATTTTCTGAAATGGAAAACCTTTCTCCTGTGAGAATAAAATTATCAAGGCTTTCAATGAAAAAATTAGGTGCAAAATATGTTTCTTCATTTGGCATGAGATGCATAAGTCCTGTTATCTCATCTTTATTTACATAGATATCTGCATTTTTAAACAAAGGAAGGTTTCCGGTATGATCCCAGTGAAGATGGGTCATGATTATTCTTTTTATGTCACCTGGTAAATATCCAAGATCAGAAAGAGACTCTTCAAGGCTTTTTTCAATTTTAAAATCTGAACCTGAGCCGGGTACATGAAAAGGACTGAAACCTGTATCAACAAGAATTGGAGACTCATTTTTTTCCTCAATAAGAAAAACAAAACAGGGAATATTCTCAAAAGATGGGAGCTTATTTCCAAGCCCCTGAAATCTTACAGAAAAATTTCCGATTTTTATGGGTGTTATTTTGGGATAGTTTTCTTTCATGATATTCTGCCTTTAAGAATTGATAGAACAAATGCTCGGTTTTTTTAAAGACAAAACATAATAACTAATTCATTTAAAAGTCAAATAATAATTTGCAGTTTTTTCAGCATTCATCAGACGATTGCAGAATCGTCTGGTGAATGCCTATAAATCAAGTGCTACCTCCGAGTATAAATCTGAGTCATAATTCTCAATCAGAAGAATATATTCACCTTTACCAATATTTTTTTTCACGGACAGGGATCTTTCCGACAATCCATTGAAATTAAGATCATAAAGAGTGACATAGGCTGATTTTGAAGAAGCAGAAAAAAAGGTTCTGCTTTTTGTTATCAGAACCTTCACTAACTCCGCAGAGTTACCGGGAACTGCAAGCTTTCCTTTTGTACCTGCAATGCTTGTTTCTAAATCCAGGCCTCGGGAAAAAACTGTAAAAGAGCTGTTTTCCCTGACTGAATTCTGAATTTTAAAAAGATACTCCCCTTTATCAAGAGACAAGGTTTTAAGTCTGCCTCCCACCGGAAAAAAGATATCCGAATAAATATTGTTACCGCCGGTATCAAAAACCTGGGTTGTCCCCAATGGATTTACATAACCTATTACAGACTTTTCATTCAGAACAAATCTCAGATATGTGGTCTGTGAAGGCGGCACAAGAAAAAAGGATTTCTCAAGCTCACCAGGATTTTCTGAAGTGTAGATCCCTGTGAGACCTGCTTCAACTGAACCTGTCCTGTAATCAGTGCCTGAACCTCCGTCAGAACACCCCGATATTCCAAGAAGAATTATGGTTAAAACCAGAATATAAAAACAATTTTTAATCATTACTGCTCCTTTACACACCAGAATCCGGATCCGGCCTTTATTTTATCAGGGTTTTCAATCCACTTTATTCCATTTTCATTATCTGTTTCCACGGTAAACACTTTGCTGCACTCTTTCCCAGGGGTATAAGTCACAAAATTCTGCTGTTTTTCCATTTCTGAAAGATAAAAACTGTTGTAAAGATCAACTCCGGTTCCCATGAGATTCCATTTTTTATCCTGGACACCTTCAAAATCAGGCTTCTGACAAACACCTTCAAGAATAATATTTGCATCCTTTTCAAGATAGACAAAATAACCTCTGTTTGCTTCCCTGTTTTTAACATTTTCAAGCATTTCAGTACCATTGTATGAGTATATTTCTGAAACAGGAAATTTGTAAAAAATATCATCTCCTCTTACAGAGTCTCCCACAAGATTCCACCCCTTTTTTAAGCGAAGCACAACCACATCACCGCTGACATTGCCTCTTGCGTTAAAAAAACTGCTTTTATTCCTGATTTCTATTATACCGCTGTTATCATATGTTATATGTTCATCCTGACCATCAGTATCAATCTGATAAATCAAATATGCTTTTGCATCATCTCCTCTGTCCAGAACATAAATATGCTCCATTGCAATATTCAGATGAATATCCGAAAAGGCTTCTGCCCCAAGAGAAGTATTGAACTCTGCAATAAGATTTTCTTCTTTTCTGCTCCCGTAATAAATTTTCACAGATGAATCTTTCATTGGAGCAGAAGATTCATTTAAAATTCTGAGTCTTATAAAAAGATCTCCGTCATTCTCAAATTCTGCAAAAGATTCACAATCTACAGTCTTTATACACGGTGAACCTTCAAAAGCCTCAGAAGAAGGAGTAAAAGAATATCCCCTGCTTCTTGGACCTGCAAGATCGAGCATGTAAGTTCTTTTGAGCTCATCTGTTTCAGCAGTTTTTTTAATTGCGGATAAAGAGAAACTGTAAGCGCTGTTCTTTTTCAAACCTGGAATTTTTATTTCATCCCCGCTATCAAAATCAAAATATGATGAATATACATTTTCATTGTCACCTTTTGAAAGATCATGAACAAACACTCTTACTCTGTCTATCTGAGAAGCTGATGCGCCCTGCCACCTGATTACAGCCTTTCCGTCATCAGACTCTGTGACAGAAGTTATTTCAATATCAGGAATAATCCTGTCTCTGCTGTGTATATCAATGGAGTATGGCAGCTCTATATATCCGGAATCGTTTCTGTCCTCAAATTTTACAAGAATATCATATTCTCCGGGAGGCAGAATATGATTTCCTGCAGCAACCTCAGCCTGGTGAATACCGTCAGTGTCAATTGTAATTTCACCGATTTTAATACTTGTATTGTTTCTTTGAACAAGAATTCTTTCCTGAATTGTATGATGGGGCGCAAGCATTGCAACATCAATTTCAGGCGTTACAACCTGATCCAGAAGATGACTCGAGGTTTCAAGACTTCCAAGAGTCTCCACACCTGTATTGAACTCCCATGAAGAATTGTAGCTGAAATCGCCTGAATCCTTGAAATTTCTGCCTGCAGTCAGCGGAGCTTTTCCCTTAAAGTATTCCTCGTGCCAGTAATCATATGCACTGTTTCTGAAAAGAGAAGGCCTTGCATATATTCCTACAGTGCTTCCCGGCTTTGTATTACTGCTTTTAAAAGACACGCTTATAAGATCATTTGAAGACTCTTCCACATCATATTCAAGGCCGGATTGGCCAGACTGGCTTAAAACAGTCATTTCAGGCACTTCATCTGCAGACACAGTTATATCGTTTATGAACTGTGCATCAGGTATAATTTTATAGATTCCAGGAGCAGGATTTTCGGCAATAAAAAGAGCTTTTCTGTTTTCTCCGTCAATAATAAAACCCTCTGAATGCTTAACATATCCGCTCTGATTTTCATCAGAAAGTATTTCAAGCTCTTCATGGGATGAATCTATGACAAGAGTTGTTCCATCAGACATGGAATACTCCGAAGAATCAGGATAAACAACTTTGAAAACCGGATATTGAGAAGAAGACTCCGCAGATATCACAAGACGCTCTGTTCCATTTGAAACAGAGACTGAATGCTCGGCCAGAGAATTTGAACTTTCATAAAGACCATTCCCAAACATTGTATCTGATTCATCTATAAACACTCCATTATTGTTAAAGTGTATATATTTGGTTACATTTTTGCTGCCGCTGTGAACAAGGCAGTGGCTCCTGATGCAGAAATGAGAACCCCAGCTGAATTTCGATTCCAGGGTAATTTTATCCTCATCAAGTATAAAATCAAATTCATACGGGAGCCCCCCGAGCTTATGTCCTGCTATTTTATATGAAATTTCCGTATTCATTTTCATATGAAAATCTTTACTTCTGTCAAAAAAACCGTTCAGCGTTCCCGAAGCATCAACTCCGAAAATATCTGCATCAAGCCCCACCTGAAAATCAACAGGTTTGGAATTGTTTCCTATAAAAAAATGAAAAGCACCATTACCGGTAATAAGATCAAAAATAGAAACTTTCCCTGAGCCGGCTATTCCGTTTTGATTTCCAAGCTTGAAATCAAAAGTGGTTTTAAGGCTCAAAGGCCAGGGAAGACCGATTTCCTGTGTACCTTCAATAAGCTGCAGACTGTCTACCAGAGCAACCTTACCTTCTGTTTCTGCATCAATATCCCATTTGGAATAGTCGACGACCTCTCCTCCCTTTCCGAAAATTTTAAAAATATCGTAAAGAGGATCTGCCATTCCGCTTATTTTTCCTCCAAGCTCAACAATACCAAGACCCACCTGAAAAGGGTTTTCCGGAAGAGGAATTTTTTCAAGAAGAAAAAAAGGAACTGCAGATGCTTCAGTCAGCTCATGGGGCATTGTAATATCAAGACCCAATGTATCGAGAAAGTAATAGGCCGGGCTTCCTCTCTTTGAAAGCGCTGCATAAATTTCACCCTGAAAATCACCCATGGCCTCGAAAAGTCCTATCTGAACAAAAAAAGGATTCAGTGCAATATCCTGGCTGATAAAATCGTAGTCGATCTCAGAATTGTCCAGCATGGCAATAAATCTTCCAAGAGCCTTGAAAAGCTTTGTTGTATCTTCCGGCTCACTGCTCTTACTTTTTTCAATATCTGCTAAAAACTCTTTTTTTTGTGAATCCAGAAGCGGAGAAAGCTTTGAACTGCTGTATTTTACAATTTTATCATCTCCAAAGACTATGGCCTTTTTTGTTGCAAGCTTGAGTTTATCTGAAGAGTTAAGACTTGAAAAAACCTTTCTCATTGTATCTATATGAGAAAAAACACCAAGAAGTTCCGATGCAACAGAGCCTAAAATATCGCTTACATCAAACTTGAGTTTTGCACTCGACTCTCCTTCCTCATGGGAAAGAACAACCGGAACACTTTCCAGGGGAAGTCCGAAAAACTTTCCAAACCATGAGCCTATGTTGAATATGAGACAGGGCTCCTGCCCTGATACGCTTGAAACACTTTTTTCATCCACTGTGAAAGGAACAGGAAGATTAAGGGAACCATCTTCAAATTCATGTTCAAGGGCCGAAGTTATACTTCCTGTCCATCCGAATGTCCCGTCACTCAGCCCTGTAAGTACAGGCCTGAAAAACCCGGGATATAAAACAAGATTGGAAGAATTCCTTTCAGGATAAAACCTCCAGGGAAAATCGTTTATAAGAGTTATCTCACTTGTTTCAGAAGACCCCTTGATTTTTTTTATTCCTGAAGCATTGAGTCTTGTTCCAAGACCGAAATATGAAGGAGAGACATTTATTACTTTGTCGGAAAAATCCTTTTCAATTGTTACAGCAGGTACCGTTATTTCATCAATTCTCATGGAGCTTAAATCAACGCTGAGTATAGGGGACTTATCTTTTTTACTTATTCTGACTTTTCCCTTTGCAATTATAAGGCTTTTAATCTGAGAATCGTCTTTTTTAAGGCACTGCCCTATTTTATCAGCAGTAAGTTCCCAGTCATTTCCAAGGGAAAGGGTTGTTTCATCAATCCATGTAAGGCTGTCTGAAGAATCAGTACAGAAGGTATCTGCATAAACATGAGTTTGACTGAATAAATGAAAAAGAAATAATGCTGAAAAGACAGACAGAAAAAAAAATTTTTTATATGCCATTAATTCCCCCGGATTAGTAAAAATAATATTATGTAAATTTAACTAAGAGTTTTGTATTCTTAAACAGATTGAAATATATAATACAAGAAAGCATAATTTCTTATATTAAGCAATAAACATGGTTTATTTTAGTAATTTTTATTAGTTTTTATTTACTGTTATGAGATCTGAATCAGTCTGCAAAGCCTGTATTCAGGATTTGGACTGGCCTGCAAAGAGGAAAAACTGAACTGCTTATTTCTCTTATTTTATGCCGCACTGTAAAATATTGAGCAATAGATGTTTTATTGAGGATTCAGGAAAATAAAAAGATTAATCAGTGATTGGCCGAAAACGAGAATTTTTTGTTCAGTTCAAGGAAGATGAAAAATTTAACCTTTAGGATACATTTAGTATTTTGAGGATTAAATTTTGATTCTGACTTTAGAATGGACAAAAAAGGCCGTTTTCGTTCAGCAACTAATTAAGATCAGATCAACGAGCAGAGCTTTAATACTCATTGATCTGAACATTCAGCTATTGGCCGGAAACTGAATTTTATTTACTGAACCGGCTTTCTATTTCTAGAACATAATAGTTCAAATCTTTTAATGCGAAGCATCAGGGTGAAAACAGACTATTGCAGCTGTAGTGCATCCGGGAATAAACTCCCCTGAATCTGTCACCTTTATTCCAAGTTTTTCTGCTCCAAGAAACCTGAAAAGCTTAATATTTTCTGAAATATCCATTCCGGGATATCCTGGGCTGAACCTTGCACTTTTATTTACTCCGGCCTTTTTTTCAAGATAATAATTTATATCAGATGCCAGATCTTCAGCAATTCTGTTTGCAAGTCCGTTTAAAAGATAGGCTCCTTCTGAATCTCCGTTTTTTGAAAGTTTTTCTGTACTTTCAGTTACAACATTTCCAGACGTTACAATCTGAATTCCAATAAAGTCTGATTTGTCATTTATATAGTCAGAAATTTTAAACTTGTCTTTTTGAGTAGTTATCTGAGTTGTTTTTATTGTTCCAAGTTTTTCATTTAAATTTACAGGGCTGAAAATATCAATTGAATCATTGTTTTTTCTGCATGGAAAAATCCCTGCTGCAGCAAGAGGTTTTATAAGCTCTTCTTTTTGAGCTTTTATCTTAAGCTCTTCAAATTCTTTTTTAAGCTCATTTAATTTATCTTCATTTTTCAATTCATCAGGCTTGAATTTCCAGTTTGTGATAAAAAGATTTTTTTCTCTTATATTTATTTCTTCTATCTTTTTTTCAATTATTTCAGCAGGAAAAGGATTTATATTATTTTCATGTGGCAAAATTTTTCTTTGTAAAACCTCATTTTTTTCTTCACTTAAATTTTCATTTTGCTCATTTAATATTTTTAAAAGATCTTCTTTATTTTGCTCAATTGTTTCGGCTCTTTTTTCTCCGAGAAGTTTTCCTATAAGATTTACACTGTCCATTGCAGTTCTGCAGTAAAAAACATCAGGTTTTATATCTTCAGAATTTTTTGCTCCGCTCATTGCTACAGAAGCCGCATGTTTAAGATTTACAGGTGCTCCGCCAATAAAAACAGGAATATCAAGTCCTTTTTCCCGCATCATTTTAACAACTGAAAGCATATGGTTTGAAGTCTGCACAAGAAGGGCACTCATTCCTATTGCATCGGCATTATATTTTAAAGCTGTTTCAATATAGGACTCCAGAGGTACCTGAACACCAAGGTCAATGACCCTGTATCCGTAATTTTCAAAAAGAGTTTTTGTAAGATCCTTTCCAATGCTGTGAACATCCTGATAAACTGTTCCAATTACTATTGTCCCTTTAAACTCTGAAGATGGCTTGTCTCCTTTCATTAATTTTTCAAGGAAATTCATAACCTCCTTCATAATGTCAGCAGCCTTTAAAAGGTGGGGAAGAGATGCTTCACCTTTTGCAAAACGCTCCCCTAAAACATTCATTGCTTCCATTAAATAATCATTTATAAAATCAAGGGGTTTAATTTCTTTAATTGCAAGTGCCGCATCTTCAACAATAGAATCTGAATAAAAATATTCATTTCCTTCAAAAACAAGGCTTCCCTTTTTTCTTGACTTGAAGCCGTCCTTTATTTTTTCAGATACTGCTTCAGCAGAAGAAAGACCTTCGTATGAAGACCTTTTTTCTATTTTTGTTCCTTTTTTCTGAAGAGCAATTTCTTCAAGTTCTGCAAAGGCATCCATATCCCTTTCTAAAACAGCTTTAAGTCCAAGCTCATAATCTTTTTTATCAAAGCTTTTTACAGGAACATAATGATTTGGATTTACAATTGCCGCATCAAGTCCTTTTTTTCTTCCTTCATCTAAAAATACCGAAGTAAGTACCTTTCTCATATACGGCTTTTTTGCAAGTCCGTTTGTAAGATTGCTTACTCCAATTGTTGTTTTGATACCCGGAGCAATTTTTTTAATCAAAGGAATTGAATTAAGGGACTCAAGAGCAAAGTTCATTCCCTCTAAAGATTCTGAACCTATTGGAAAGGCATTTATATCGATAAAAAGCTGTGATGGGGAAATATTGTATTTTGCTGCTGTTTCAACAAGCTTTCCTGCAATTTCATATTTTTTTTCAGCTGTTATAGCAGGGCCTTCATCATCTGCTGCAAGTGCAATATATGCCGGAGAATGAAAGGCTGTTCTTTCAAGAATATAATCTGCCTTTGTGGTATTTTCATGGGATTCCATGGAAATTGAATTTAAAAGGGGACGTCCCGGATAAAATTTTACAGCATCTGAAAGTGCGTCCGCATCAAAGGAATCTATGCAAAGGCCGCCTTTGAAATCATGGGTAATTCCCTGAACAACCTTTGGAAGTACATCTTTTGTTTCAACCTGATTTGAATCCATGCAGACATCTATTACAAGAAGTCCAAGGTCATTTACCTGCTCATTTACAACTTCTTCCAAAACATCAAAATCAATTTTTCCCTCTTTGTTTTCAACTGCTTCCCTTACTTTTTTTGAACCTCTGATATTGAGTCTTTCGCCTATTCTCAGAAGCTCGTCTGAAAACTCAAGCAAAACTGCATCCTGGGGCCCGGAAATATAAAGTCTGTTGTCTTTTCTGTTGTCAAACGGCTTTTTCCCTTTTACCCTTTTGCACACTTCCTTCATATGAGCCGGAGATGTACCGCAGCACCCTCCAACAATATTTACTCCGTAATCCAAAACAAATTTTTCAAGATATTTTGCCAGAGATTCAGGTGAAAGCCTGTAAACAGTTTCACCGTTTTCAGATTCAGGAAGTCCTGCATTTGGAAGAACAGAAACTGGAAGAGGCGAATACTGCGAAATCTTTTTTATTGTTGGCTCCATAAGGTCAGGACCTATTGAGCAGTTTATACCGAATACATCTATTCCTGTGTGGGCAAGGGTTGTAAGTGCTGAATGAATATGGGTGTTGAAAATCTGCATTCTTGAATGTTCGTTTACAGTCACCTGACACATTACAGGAATTCTTACATTCTTTTCCTTCATTGCCTTGAATGCGCCTGAAACAGCAGCCTTTATTTCAAGTACATCCTGCTGGGTTTCAAAAAGAAATACATCCGCGCCTCCGTCAATAAGTCCTTTTGCCTGAACATAAAAATTTTCTTCAATATCTTCCCATCTGCCCTTGTGAAGATCTGCATTGGTGGGAGAAAGAACATAGTTTGAAGGTCCAATTGATGCAACTGCAAAAAGAGGGCGTCCGTCATAGTCTTTGGAGCTTTTTATTTCCTCTATGGCTTTTTTTGCAATTTCACACGATTTGACATTCATGTAATATGCTATTTCTTCATAAGACCTGTTTTTAAGGTCAAGATCTCTTATTTCCCGGGGGAATGAAGAGTCATCAAGATTTTTAAAGTCAAATTCCTTAAGTCTTAAAGGACAGGCTCCAAATGTATTTGTTTCAACGGCATTGCATCCTGCCTTAAAATATTCAAGATGAATAGCCTTGATAACATCAGGCCTTGAAAGGGACAAAATATCTGAAAGCATTTCAAATTCAGCCCCTCCGAAATCATCCTGGGAAAGACTGTAGTTTCTAATCATTGTACCCATTGCACCATCAAAAACAATTACCTGTTCTTTAATTGCCTCAAGAAAACCTGACATAAATATTTACTCCCGGGATGAATTTTTAACTTTATTTATAACTTTTCATTTTAAAACAATAACTGAGGCTGGATTCTTTCCATGCCTCTTTTTCACTGCCTTAATTCTCGTTTTACTCATTACTCGTTCCCAAGCTCCAGCTCTAACACAGACTCACACAACAAAGGCCCGGATATAAAATTCCGGAGCTGTCTAAAAATAATCATATCAAGATATATTGATTTATTATTCATGTCAATTCTGCATACTCACAAAAAATTAATAACTGCCTAATAATCAATTTACAAGACTCATATATTCCATCTCCATTCAAAACTCTTACAAAACAAAAAAATTTAACGGAGGAAAAATGAAAACCAATATTAAAAAGGCAGTTGTCTTAATGTTTATACTGCTTTTAATTCCTGCTGCCTCATATGCGAAACAGGCAAAATACGTATTTCTGTTCATAGGAGACGGAATGGGAATTCCCCAGAGAGCTGCTGCAAATCAGTATACTGGTGAAAAAATGATAATTGAAAAATTCCCTGCACAGGGAATTACAACAACACACGCTCTTGACAGATTCATAACAGGTTCTGCTGCGTCCGCAACAGCAATGTCTTGCGGCAAAAAGACAAAAATCGGATTTGTGGGCGTGGATGAAAACATGAAACCATTGAAAACCATAGCTCAGATGGCAAAAGAAAAGGGAATGAAGGTTGGAATAGTATCAAGTGTTTCAATTGACCATGCAACTCCGGCTGCATTTTACGCCCATGTTCCCTCAAGAGGCCAGTACTATGATATTGACATTGCACTTGCTAAAAGCGGATTTGATTATTTTGCAGGCGGGACATTAAAAGACCCTGAAAACAAAAAGAACACATCTAAAAACTACCAGGGGAATGCCTGGGAAATTGCAGAACAAAACGGATATAAAATTACAGACAATAAAAAAGATTTTTCAAAGTTGAGCAGAAAAGACGGAAAAATAATTGCCACCAATTCATGGATTCAGGACAGCGGAGCCCTTCCCTATGAAATGGATACCACATCCGAAGATATTACTCTTGCTGAATTTACCGAAAAAGGCATTGAGCTTTTAGACAACAAAAAAGGCTTTTTCATGATGGTTGAAGGCGGCAAAATTGACTGGGCCTGCCATGCAAACGATGCAGCAGCATCAATAAAAGACACAATAGCCTTTGATAATGCAATAAGAAAAGCCTATGAATTCTACAAAAAACATCAGGATGAAACCCTTATTGTTGTAACCGGAGACCATGAATGCGGAGGAATGACCCTTGGTTTTGCAGGTACAAAATACGGCTCGAACTATGATATTTTAAGTAATCAGAAAGTATCCTTCCAGAAATTTGACGATGATGTAATGAAAAACATCAAAAAGAATGATTCTGTAAGCTTTGAAGATGTAAAGCCATATATTGAAAGGGATTTCGGACTTAAGTTCAAGGGTGACAAAAACGATCCAATGGTTTTGAAAAGCCATGAAGTAACAGAACTTGTCGAAGCATTCTACAGATCAGTATCAGGAGAAACTCTTAAAGACCCAAGAGATTATATTCTTTATGGAGAATATGAGCCTCTTACAGTTAAAATTACCCAGATTTTAAACAGAAAGGCCGGAATCGGCTGGACATCTTATCAGCATACAGGCATTCCTGTGACAACAGCGGCTGTTGGAAAAGGATATGAAAAATTCCACGGCTCATATGACAATACAGATATTGCCTTAAAAATAATGGATGCTGCAGGATTTGGCAAGTCACCGGTTTATGCTTCAAAATAAATTTAAGTTATTTCCAATTTTACCGGGGTATTTAATGCCCCGGAATTTTTATATCCGGACAAAAAAATGAAAATACTTAAAAAATTGAACTCCAGAAATTTTAACCTGGTTTTTGTTTTTATTCTTTTATCAATCCTACTGATTAAAATTCCAACAGGGTTTGAAAATCAGATCGATAAAAATGCAATAAGGGCAAAAGGGGAAATAATTTCTGTAAATAATTCCCAGATTTTTGATGCAGGACTTATAAAAACCGGCGATCAGACCGTTACAGTCAAAATACTTGAAGGCAGGTTTAAAGATGCATCAGTTCAGGCACAAAACCATCTCCTCGGCCAGATGGACAGGGATAAAATTTTTAAACCCGGAGAAAAGGTATTTACTGTTTTAACACTTAACGAAGACATGGAAATAATCTATGCTTCAGCAAGGGAGCATTACAGGCTTGGCCTTGAATTTTTCCTTTTTCTTCTTTTTGCACTTCTTTTAACAGGTTTTGGCGGTTTTACAGGAATAAAAGCTCTTGTTTCATTTGTATTTTCAGGACTTGTTATCTGGAAAATACTTATCCCTATGCTCTTAAAAGGGTATGATCCGATTTTTACAACTTTTTCAATTACATCACTATTATGCGGAGCAATAATTTTTCTTGTGGCGGGAATAAACCGGAAAGGGCTTACAGCTTTTGCAGGCTCATTTGCAGGGGTTTTAGTAAGCTGCATAATGGCTTTGTTTTTCACTTCAGAATTTCATATCCATGGTGCAATAATGCCTTTTGCCGAAACACTTTTATATTCCGGATTTGCACATCTAAATCTTACAAAAATCTATACAGGTGCCGTATTTATTGCTTGCTCCGGAGCTGTAATGGATCTTGCAATGGATGTTTCTGCAAGCATGGAGGAAATCAAGAAAAAAAAGCCCGGCATATCTGCAAAAGAGCTTGTAAAGTCAGGCTTAAGTGTTGGAAGAACAGTTACCGGAACAATGACAACAACCCTTCTTCTTGCATATTCAGGCGGATACATAACTCTTCTCATGGCATTCATGGCACAGGGAATTCATCTTTCAACAACATTTAATCTTGTTTATGTTTCTGCAGAAATATTAAAAACACTTGCAGGTAGTTTCGGACTTGTAACTGTTGCCCCATTTACTGCAATTGCAGGGGGATTTATATTCTCACTTAAATCAGAAAAAAGAGAGAACCTGTCAGTGAAACAGACTGTAAATGCTGTTGAGGATTTATCTTAACAATTCTAAACAGCAAGCAGCTCATCTTCAATTTCAAAAGGTTTGAAAAGCTCACCGAAATCTACATTTGAAATAACCCTTTTTTGATAATCCCTTTTAAGGGATTTGTGCCCTTCAACAAGATGCTTTGATCTGATTCCGCTTTTTATGGAAAGAGATGTTTCAACAAAAGCGGCAAGATGATCAAAGCCTTTTATCATTTTTCCATCCACAGGAAAAAATTTGTCAGCATTGAATTTTTCTTCAATATCTGAATCAATGAATTTAATTATGCCGCCTTCAGGTTCGATGATCCTGTTTTTGAACTGGTTATCAAGAAGATACCTTATTTCCCTGTGCCAGGATTCAGGAAGAAGTGGTATTATTTCATTTTCAAGCTGAATTTTTTCATATTCAAGAATAATTTCATCAAGCCCCGGAACAGATGTCTTGACCGGAGATATTATATCACGGGTCAGAACCTCAGGAAGATCGTGAAAAAAACCGCAGTAAAAATTATTGTATTTTCTTTTATCGCAGTAATTTTGCTTCATGGAAAAAATATAGGACAAAAATGCAACAATCAGCATATGACCGAGAACTGAAGTCTTAGGTATTCGCGGAGACTGTGCCCATCTTTTCTGAAGCCTCAGCTGTCCGCATAAATCCAGAAATCCGTACGATTTCTTTTTCAGTGAAATTTTTTGAACACCTATAAGATCATAATGATCCTCTATTTCGTTTTCTATATTTTCTTTAGTTTTTTCAATTCCGTAAAAATCAGGGCAGGTTTTGTAAATTATCTGAAATTCCCAGTTTGTGGCAAGGTAGTGTGCAGCCTTTAATATTCTTTTCTCGGTTTTTGCATAGTTACTGTCAGTAAAATAATCTTCAAACCTGTCTTTAAAACCTTCTCCGGCCTCGAGAAGTTCTTCCTCGAGCTTTTTAAAAACCCAGTTATTCAGTTCTTTTCCCTTTTCCTGCACAAGCCTGTGAAAAACCATCGGTTTTATATCTGTCAGAACGGTTCTGTGCAGAAACTCAAAAATACTTCCTTCAATGAGTTTAATCCAGTCTATCTTCACATCTCTTGCGTCTTCCTCCATTTTTGCAAGAATATAGGCAATCACAGCCTTGTGAGCCTGCTTGTCAAGCTCTGTAAGCTCAACAGGCCTGACATGGTCATTCCACCTCTGAATATTTGCTCCGTCAAAAAATCTGGTAATTATTTTTTTCATCTGCAATCCTCCGGTGTAACCTTTGTTAAAAAAATCTATCTGTAAAATATTGGTTTGCACAATTTTTATTGTTTGAGTAAGTTATATTTTTACATTTTACAAATGTGATAACATTACAGGAGAAAAAATGAGATTACAATTCAAATACCTTGCCTTAACAGCATCTTTTATTTTTTTGACGGCCTCCTTTGTCTTTTCATCCGATATAAAATGGAATGACTATGACTCAGGAACAAAGCTTTCAAAACAGTCAGATAAAAAAATGTATATTTACTTTTATTCTGAAAAATGCCCGTGGTGTGTAAAAATGGAAAATGAAACCTTCAAAAACAAAGAGGTTGCTGATTTTTTAAACAAAAATTTTATTCCTGTGAAAATAAACGTCTATGAAGACAGAGACACCACTGCAATGTACGGCATAGGTCCGATCCCTGCGAATGTTTTCATGGAATCAGACATAAAAACAGGCATTTATAAAAGACCAGGATATATTCCGTCTGAAACTTTCATGACAATTCTTGAAACAATTCATCTTGAAAACTACTGATAATGAAATTCGATTTAAAAAAGCTTGAATATATAACCGGTAATTCTGTCCACCCTCAAAAACCCGGAACAGAAGGGCTGAAGCATGCTGCGACCGCCCTTCTTATCGGAGAAAATTCAGGAGATTCAATTCTTGGAATTCTTAAGGCGGAAAGCCTCAAATATCCATGGGGAAATCAGGTGGCTTTTCCCGGGGGCATAGTGGATGAAACAGACCTGTCTTCACTTCACACAGTATTAAGAGAAGTTGAAGAAGAACTTGGTATCAAAAGAGTAAAAATTGCAGGCTCTCTGGGGCATTACATGACAATAAGAAATGTTTGCATAGAAGTTTTTGCTGGTTTTTATGATGAAACAGAAAAAATCACCCCGCTTGAGTCTGAAATTGCAAGGGTTGTAAATATTCCTTTTTCAAATCTTTTTGATACACATATGGAAAAAAACTTTTCAGGAAGAAATCCAGGGATTGATGAACTTTTGTACCCTGTGGAGGATCTTACTATCTGGGGAGTGACAGCAAGGGCAATCCACCATTTTCTTGAAATTTCAGCCCCTATTTTCTGTAAAAATCGAGAAACCCAAGAGATTTATTGATTTTCCTTCTTTTGTAAAGACGGATCGAGACTGAAAATACAATATAAAAAGACATTATCGATAATGCTGCAGGAATTTTTATGACAAGATCATAATAGTCTGTTTTCAGTGCTGTAACAATTCCTGAAATACCAAAAAGAAAAACAAGACACATAAAAACTATTAAAAAAATGCACAGACCTTCTGAGTCGTACCATGGAAAATTGATTTTTCCTGAAAAATTTTTTTCTGACTGCTTCATTGAAATTTTCACATTTAATCAGTTGACTCTGTAAAAAAATAATACTATATATAGTTTGAAGATTAAAAAAATAACGACATATTGTATACCGACAACAATTTCAACCCCTTCCAACTCAAGGAGAATAACATTGTTTGAAAAAATAAGAAAGAGAGATAACAGGGTTGTGGATTTTGACCCTTCAAAAATTACAAATGCTATAAAAAAAGCAGGCGAAGCCACAGGCGAATTTTCAGAAAAGGAAGCAAAAAAACTTACCTTGAGAGTTTTAAGCCTTGCCCATGAAATGAGACTGGGGGCAGAACCTTATGTGGAAGATATCCAGGACATTGTTGAAAGGGTTCTTCTTGACTCTCCGTACTACAAAACTGCAAAAGCATATATTATTTACCGTGAGCAGCACAGTCAGATAAGAAATCTTGCAACAAAGAAAAATATTGATCTTGTTGACAATTACCTTAGAAAAATGGACTGGAAAATAAAAGAGAACAGCAATATGAGCTATTCTCTTCAAGGGCTGAACAACTATATTTCCTCTGACATTACATCAGAATACTGGCTGAGCAGAATTTATCCGCCGGAAATAAGAGATGCACACAAAGGCGGAGATATTCATATTCATGACTTAAGTCTTCTTTCTGTGTACTGTGTAGGCTGGGATCTTCAGGATCTTCTTATGGAAGGTTTCAAGGGAGTTGCCGGAAAAATAGAATCTGCTCCTCCAAAGCATTTCAGATCGGCTCTTGGCCAGCTTGTGAACTTTTTCTATACTCTTCAGGGAGAAGCGGCAGGAGCCCAGGCTGTTTCAAACTTTGACACGCTTCTTGCTCCTTTTATAAGATACGACAAGCTTTCATTCAAAGACATAAAGCAGGCCCTGCAGGAATTTGTATTCAATATCAATATACCGACAAGGGTTGGATTCCAGACACCTTTTACAAATATTACAATGGATCTGAATCCTCCTTCTATTTTGAAAGACACTCCTGTAATAATAGGCGGGGTTCCACAGAAGGAAACCTACGGAGATTTTCAGGAAGAAATGGATCTCCTGAATAAAGCCTTTGCTGAAGTTATGATGGCAGGAGATGCCAAGGGAAGAGTTTTTACTTTCCCGATTCCTACCTATAACGTTACAAAGGATTTTGACTGGGACAATGAAACCCTTGACCCTGTATGGACAATGACAGGAAAATACGGAATTCCCTATTTTTCAAATTTTATCAATTCAGATATGGACCCCGAGGATGCAAGATCAATGTGCTGCCGTCTTCGTCTGGACAACAGGGAACTCAGAAAAAGAGGCGGCGGACTTTTCGGAGCAAATCCCCTTACCGGTTCAATAGGAGTTGTTACAATAAACCTTCCAAGGGTTGCCCATCTTTCTGAAACAAAAGACGATTTCAAGAAAAGACTTGATGAACTTATAGAACTTTCCAAGCAGAGTCTTGTAATCAAAAGAAAGGTTCTTGAAAAATTTACCGAGGGAAATCTTTATCCATATTCCAAATTCTACCTTAGAAACATCAAGGAAAAAACCGGCGTCTACTGGAAAAATCATTTTTCCACAATAGGAATAAACGGAATGAACGAAGCCTGTCTCAACTTTATTGGAGAAGATATCGGCTCTAAAAACGGCCAGGCTTTTGCAGTTGAAGTAATGGACTACATAAGAGGCAGAATGGAAGAAATCCAGGAGGAAACAGGAGACATTTTCAACCTTGAAGCAACTCCTGCAGAAGGAACTTCATACAGACTTGCACTTAAAGACAAGGAAAAATATCCAAAAATCATCTGTGCAAACGAAGCCGATTTTAAAAACGGCAAAGAGCCTTTTTATACAAACTCTTCACAGCTTCCTGTAAACTATACTGACGACATATTTGAAGCTCTTTCCCTTCAGGATGAACTTCAGACAAGATATACAGGCGGTACAGTATTTCATCTCTTCCTTGGAGAAGAAATTACTGATCCCGAGTCTACAAAAACACTTGTAAGAAAAATTGCTGAGAACTTCAGGCTCCCCTATTTCACTCTTTCTCCGACTTTCAGTGTATGTCCCTCACACGGATATATCCCTGGCGAACACTATAACTGCCCAAAATGCGGAGAGGAAACAGAAGTTTATTCAAGGGTCGTCGGGTACCTCAGACCTGTTCAGCAGTGGAACAACGGGAAGCTTACAGAATTTGAAAAAAGAAAAGTATTCAATGTAGCCTCCTGAATCCAAATCTCTTGAGACTTGAGCCCTTTCCGGTCATTATCGGGAAGGGCTTTTATTTTATTATGGTTAAAAATTAATATTTTTACTGTATGAGGAAGCAAAATGATAACCGGCGGTTTTCAGAAAAATTCTTTAATTGATTTTCCCGGAAAAATTTCTTCTGTTGTCTTTACAAAAGGGTGCAATTTCAGGTGTCCTTACTGCCACAATCCTGAACTTATATCATTTGAAAAAGACGATTCTGCAATTGAAACAGATGAAATATTTGATTTTCTGAAAAAAAGAAAAGGATTCATAGACGCAGTTGTAATTACAGGAGGAGAGCCTTGTCTTCAAAAAGACATTGTCGCTTTTGCAGAAAAAATAAAAAAATTCGGATTACTTTTAAAACTTGACACCAACGGAAGCAGGCCTGAAACACTTGAAATTCTTTTAAAAGAAAAACTTATAGATCTTGCAGCAATGGACATCAAGGCACCCATTGGTATGTATCACCAGCTTACAGGCGAAAAAGACATTGAAGAAAAAATCAAAAGATCGATAAGTCTTTTGATGAACTCAGAGATTGATTACTATTTCAGAACAACATGCGTAAAACCTTTTGTCACTACTGAAAACTTTATTGAAATAATTGAAGCAATAAAGGGTGCAAAAAAATATGTGCTTCAGAAATTCAGAAATGAAAAAGTTTTAAATCCCGATTATTTTAATGGAATAAGCCAGCTCTCAGATAATGATTTCAGATATTTGAAAAACAAGGCAAAACAATATATCAGCCAGTCAGAAACAGAATAGCCGGGGTTCCAGTGATTTAAACTTCTCCATCAGAACCACAGAAAAAGACAGATCAGAAATCATGTCCATTTTTTAATTACTGATTCAAGCTTATTGATATCTACAGGTTTGGAAAGATAGTCGTCCATTCCAAACTCCATGCACTTTTTTCTGCCCTCTTCTCCGATATGTGCGGTAAGAGCCACGATCACAGGAATTTTAGTTTCGCCGCACTCGCCTTTCTTGATTCTCAGCGAAGCTTCATACCCGTCCATTTCAGGCATCTGACAATCCATAAAAACAAGGTCATAAGAATCTTTACAAAGCCTTTCCATACATTCTTTTCCATTAGACACAATATCTGCATCATAACCAAGTTTTTTCAGAAACATGGAAAAAATAGACTGATTCACTGTATTGTCTTCCGCTATAAGAATTTTAAGGTTTTTTGAATTGCACTTATGATCAGCTGAACCACAGTTTTCAGGCACAAGAATATTTTTATCATCAAAACAGAATGCCTTTTTAAAAGGGAGAAGGACTTCAAACAAAGAACCTTTACCTTCCCTGCTGTATGCCCTCATATCTCCGCCCATCATTTTTGTGAGCTGAAATGAAATTGCAAGGCCAAGTCCAAGCCCCTCATATTCCCTTGTATATGAACTGTCAGCCTGTTCAAAAGGCATAAAAAGAGATTTAAGCTTTTCCATTGGAATTCCAATTCCTGAATCCTCTATAGAAAACTTTATATAAACATCCTTTTTATTCACACTTTCAACAGTTGCACTGAACTTTACAAAGCCTTTCCATGTAAATTTAACAGCATTGTCAAGTATATTCAGAAGAATCTGTTTCAACCGGCCTGAATCTCCGTTTAAATGTTCAGGAAGAGATGGATGGAAGTCTGATTCAAACAAAAGATTTTTCTTTTCTGTTTTTTCCAGGACAATTTTTTTTATTGAGCCGAGCAGTTCATCAAATTTAAAATCATGATTTTCTATTTCCATTTTGCCGGAATCAATTTTTGAAAAATCCAGAATATCACTTACTATTGCAAGAAGATTTTCAGCGCTGTTCTTAATTATTTCAATATATTCTCTCTGCTCGTTATTCAGCCTTGAGTCAAGAGCTATGGAAGCCATGCCGATGACTCCGTTCAATGGAGTTCTCAATTCGTGACTCATGTTTGCAAGGAAAAGACTTTTTGCAAAATTAGCCTTTTTGGCTGTTTCGGCTTCAATTAGAGCTTCATCAAGCCTGACACGGTCGGTAACATCATCGATTCTGACAACAGCTCCTTTGAATTCATGGGTTGTGACAGGATATATTGTAATATCCTCAACAACAGTTTTTGTGCCGATCTGTGATTTGCGTCTTTCAATTTTTTCCACACAGCCAAGAACAATGGCATTTCTGATTTTAATAATTTCAGAATCAAGTCCTGAAAAAAGATCCTTTAGTTTAAGGCCGTTGGCTTCCTGTGCTGAAATTCCGGTTCTTTTTTCCGCTTTTTTGTTCCAGAGCCTGACCACAAGATCCGAATCAACAGAAATAATGACCGAAGGCATTGAGTTAATAATATTTTCAACAAAATTCCATGCACTGACAATTCTTTCTTCTGCCTCTTTTTTCTTTGTAATATCAACTACAGAAATAATTCCTGAAGGTTTTCCTAAATAATTAATTGAATTGCCTTCAATATATGCCCATTTCTTTTCATTGTTCCTGCATTTGATTAAAGCTTCGTATCCTGAATAAGCAAACTGGTTTTTCTGCCTTTTGACCCCCCGTTCTCTTATCAGGTCAAGAAACTGCGGATCTGCAATTTCCCAGAAAAACATTTCTTTCAGTTCATCCATGCTGTAACCTGACATCTCCATTGCAGCAGGGTTTGCATAAATCCATTTGTTGTCCTGATAAACCATGATCCCCATGGAAGTTGAGTCTGCAAGAATTTTAAATTTTTCTTCGCTTTCCTTTAACTCCTTTTCTCTTTCCTTTATTTCCCCGGACATTTCATGAAAAGCACTTGTAATGAGCGAAAATTCCTTTTGTATAAATTTTCTGAATCTGTAGTCATAATTGCCGCCTGATACAGCACCTATGCCTTTTATCATTTCATTTAAAGGTCTTGTAAGAAATCTCTGAATAAAAATATAGATAAAAACAAGAAGCCCTGCTGTTACAAAAACAATTGCTGCAGTTATAGAGACGATACTTTTATTTATAGCTGAAACATAATCGTCCCTTGAAAGTCCTATTTCAATTTCACCTATCACCGCTCCTTTATATTCAATATTCCCCTTATACATGACAAGTCTGTCTGTATTTCCAATTTTATTTTCATAAACTGTCCTTTTTTCCGAGGTGTCATAAATTTTAAGCCCGGCAACAGGAGAACTTCTGAAAAAATTATCTGCTGTTTTAATAAGCGTTTCTTCATCATAAACCCATAAAGGCCTTTCAATGCTTTTTTCAACATAATAAAAATATTCTCTGACCTTGTTTTCAAGTTCCATGTCTGCATGATTTGAAAGAAAAAAATAGAGGGCAACAATTATTACAAGAGTTGTTGCGGCAACAACTGAAAGAATAAAGAAAAGAAGTCCTGAAGTTATGCTTATACCTCTGCCGGAGGTTAAGAATTTTTTAAAATCCAAACCAGCCCCCCATGGAATTGTTCATCAAGATATTAAATTAAACAGTAAAAGTACCAGGCTAAGGAAAAAGTTTATTATAGAAATATACTACATCGGATTATAATTTAAAATTTTAAAAACATTTTTTTACCAGGAATGTAAATTTTCATGATTACGCAGATACTGGAGAAAATTCATCTGATGTATCGGTAACATAACAAGAATCAATTAAAATTATGCTTTGCTCATTCAGGTTTAATTTAAACGGATTCGGAAAGCAATAAAGTCCGGCTTATAAAGATTAAGCCATACAGATTCATTAATCCAGCTCAAAATTACAAATATTTATCCTCATATTAAAAATCAAGCAAAATTGACGAAAAAATAAATAAAACAATAAAATTGTTACCAGACAATTTAATCCTGAAACAAACTTCTTGACTCAGTTTTTTATTTGGTTATTATACCAAATGACAATATCAAATTAAGGAGCCTGTTTTGGAAAGCTGTAAAAAACATATTTATGAAGCAAGAGCAAAAATTATCAAAGCTATGTCACATCCAACAAGACTCTGGATAATAGATCAGCTCTATTACGGAGAAAAGTGCGTATGCGAATTCGTGGACAGAATTGAAGCTGATTTTTCTACAATATCAAAGCATCTTTCTGTTTTAAAAAATGCAGGAATAGTAGGCTTTGAAAAAAAAGGCAAGCAGGTTTACTACAGACTCAAGGTACCCTGCATATTGCAGTTCATGGGGTGTGTGGAAGCTGTAATAGAATCTGAATCAGGAATAATTAAAAAATCAGCCTGATTTTTTTAAACAATATTTGGCAATATCGTCAAATAACTACCGGAGTGAATTATGGAATGGAAAACTGAATGGAAACCGCTTGCCGGAATAATAAGCGTTTTCCTTGTATTTTTTTATCTTCCTGTGGGCTTTGATCGTTTTGACAATGCTGTAATGGAAGCCCTTTATCTTACAAAGTGGTATGCAAGGGAACATGTACTTCTTTGTCTTGTTCCTGCATTTTTCATTGCAGGTGCTATAGCTGTTTTTGTAAGCCAGGCATCTGTAATGAAATATCTTGGAGCAAAGGCAAACAAAATTCTTGCTTATGGTGTTGCTTCTGTTTCAGGAACAATCCTGGCTGTATGTTCATGCACAATACTCCCTCTTTTCTCAGGAATCTACAGAATGGGAGCAGGACTTGGGCCAGCCACCGCTTTTCTATATTCAGGTCCGGCAATAAATGTTCTTGCAATTATTCTTACTGCAAGGGTTTTAGGCCCTGAACTTGGAATTGCAAGGGCAGTTGGTGCAATAGTTTTCAGCATTGTAATCGGCCTTTTGATGCAGTTTATTTTCAGAAAAGAGGAAGAGGAAAAAATAAACGCACAAATGGTTATGCCCGAAGAGGACACAAAAAGAAAACTCTGGCAGGACAGTCTTTATTTTGGATCAATGGTAGGCATTCTTGTTTTTGCAAACTGGGGGAAACCTTCTGAAAATTCCGGTATCTGGGCATCGGTTTATAATTTTAAATGGATGATTACTTCAGGATTTGCACTATCTTTTGCATTTATGCTCTGGAAATGGTTTGAAATGGCATTCTGGAAAATAGGCCTGACTGCCGCCGTTGTTGCAGTTTTTGCTTTTATCTTCCCGGAAGACCCCCTTGTTTCATTTACTGCGGGAGCAATAGGCTTAAGTGTTTTTACAAGTACAGACAAAGGTGAAACAGGCCAATGGTTCAGTTCTTCATGGGATTTTGCAAAACAGATTATGCCTCTTCTTTTGTTTGGAGTTTTAATTGCAGGATTTTTACTTGGAAGAGTTGGAAATGAAGGCCTTATTCCCTCTAGCTGGGTTTCTTCAGCAGTGGGCGGAAATTCAATAGCTGCAAACTTTTTTGCATCATTTGCAGGGGCTTTCATGTACTTTGCGACTTTAACAGAAGTTCCTATTTTGCAGGGACTTATTGGTAATGGAATGGGAAAAGGACCTGCACTTGCACTTTTACTTGCAGGACCGGCCTTAAGTCTTCCAAACATGCTTGTAATCAGAAGCGTTCTTGGAAACAAAAAAACAGCCGTGTTTGTGGGGCTTGTTGTGATAATGGCAACAATAAGCGGAATTATTTACGGTTCAGTTTTTGGATAAAAAACATAAATTAAGGAGGAAATAATATGAAAATACAGGTTTTGGGCACTGGATGTGCAAAATGCGAAAAACTTGCAGAGAATGCAAAAAAAGCGGCCGAAGAATCAGGAATATCATGTGAAGTTGAAAAAATCACAGACATGAAGCAGATTATGGCAATGGGAGTCATGATGACTCCGGCTCTGGCAGTGGATGGAACAGTTAAAGTTGTTGGAAAAATTCCTTCTTCCGATGAAATAAAAAAATTAATCAAATAAAAATAATGCCTTAACCCTCCTTAAACAGGGGGGTTAAATTTTCAGCAACCAGTACAGGGAAATTTCAATGAAATTTAAATATCTGTTTTTTTCATTTATAACACTTTTTACTTTCACAGGTGCATCATTTCTTTTCCAAAATTCTTCAGCTGATGCAAACGCTCAGTCAATATCTGAAAACACAAAAATAATTGTATATTATTTCCATGGAAACATGAGGTGTAAGTCGTGTAAAACAATTGAAAATTATACAAAAGAAGCAGTTAAAACAAAATATCAGGATGAAATTAAAAAAGGACTTGTTGAAATCAGAACTGTCAATGTTGAAAAAAGCGGAAACAGCCATTTTATTAAAGATTATCAGCTCGTATCAAGATCTGTTGTTGTGTCAAAATTTGAAATGGGAGAAGAAAAGGAGTGGAAAAGGCTTGATAAAGTCTGGTCTCTTTTAAAAAATGAATCAAAATTTTTTGAGTATATTCAGACAAACATTGAATCATTATTAAAAGGAAACTCATAATGGCGGAACTTTTAATACCCCTTGCAACAGCTCTCTGGCTTGGAATTCTCACTTCCATAAGTCCATGTCCGCTTGCAACAAACATAGCTGCAATTTCCTATGTCGGCAGAAGAGTTGACAAACCTTCAAGTGTTTTTTATTCGGGAATTTTATATACAGCCGGAAGAATGCTCACCTATCTTGTTCTTGGAACAGTTCTTGTTTCAAGCATTCTTTCCGTTCCAATGACAGCTTTTTATCTTCAGAAATATATGAATATGGTTCTTGGCCCTGTGCTTATTCTTGTTGGGCTTATTCTTCTTGATCTAATTTCATTTTCAATTGGAGGAGGAATAAGTGAAGCTCTTCAGAAAAAAGCGGATTCCCTTGGAATCTGGGGAGCTGGATTTCTTGGAATTTTATTTGCACTTTCATTTTGTCCAACTTCTGCAGCACTTTTTTTCGGTTCACTTCTTCCCATTGCACTTAAGCATCAGTCAGGAATTGTTGTTCCGGGAATTTATGGAATTGCAACTGGTCTTCCTGTTATAGTTTTTGCAGTTTTAATCGGACTTGGAGCAAACAGGGTTGCAAAAGCATACGACAAAATAGTTGTTTTTGAAAAATGGGCCAGAAAAATCACAGCTGTAATATTTATTGGAGTTGGTATTTATTATTCTCTTGTAAATATTTTTGGTGTGATTTTTTAAAAACAATGAAAATGAAGACAAACTTCATTACTTCCTTGAAAATTCCTGCAGTCAGAACATCTGCTGTCCCATTGTATTGATTGCTTAAATTTATTTGCCTGTACAGCTATGAAAACCATTGACTTAAGAATTTATTGTTTTCAGAAATTACAACAAAATCAATCAATTCAAACCGTTTTAAACTTTTGTAAAATACTTCCTCTGAAAAAGAAAAGCAGCATTTACAAGAGCTATCATTACAGGAACTTCAACAAGAGGGCCGATAACAGCTGCAAATGCTGCTCCTGAATTAAGTCCGAACACTGCAATTGCAACAGCTATGGCAAGTTCAAAATTGTTGCTTGCCGCTGTAAAGGCAAGGGTTGTTGTTTTGCTGTAATCAGCTCCAACTTTTTTACCCATATAAAACGATACAAGAAACATAATCACAAAATATACAAGAAGAGGAATTGCAATTCTTACAACATCCATTGGAATCGATACAATTAAATCGCCTTTTAAACTGAACATTAAAACAATTGTAAAAAGAAGTGCAATCAAAGTAAGGGGGCTGATTTTGGGCACTACAATTTTATGGTATCGTTCTCTTCCCATAATTTTTACTCCGATAAACCTTGTCAGTGCTCCTGCAAGAAAAGGAATTCCAAGGTAGATAAACACACTTTTTGCAATCTGGACTATTGTTATATCGACTGCAAAACTTTTCACTCCGAAAAAAGGGGGAAGAATCGTAATAAAAAACCAGGCATAAATGCTGAAAAACAAAACCTGAAAAACAGAATTAAAGGCAACAAGGCCTGCTGCATATTCGGTATCACCCTTTGCAAGTTCATTCCAGACAATCACCATTGCAATACACCTTGCAAGACCAATCATTATCAGTCCGACCATGTATTCAGGATAATCCCGTAAAAATATTATTGCTATGAAAAACATGAGAAAAGGGCCTATAATCCAGTTCTGAACAAGAGAAAGAGTTAAAATCCTTTTGTTCCTGAAAACATCCCCCATATCTTCATATCTTACCTTTGCAAAAGGCGGATACATCATAACAATCAGACCTATTGCAATTGGAATATTTGTTGTTTCATAGGTAAAAATATTTAAAAAATTCTTAAACTCCGGTTTAGCCCACCCGATCAATACTCCTGCCGCCATTGCAGCAAAAATCCAAAGAGTTAAATATCTGTCAAGAAAAGACAGATTTTTTCCCGGCTTTAACTGAATCTGTGAAGGACAAATCTGATTATTCATTCATAGCTCCTTTTATTCATTTAGCTACTTGACTATATATAAAATATAAACTGATTGTCAATCTCCAAAATTTAAAAGTTATATTTTACTATTTATTTTTGAACAGATTTCGATATCAAGAATTGTCTGAAACTCAGGTTCTTTTTTACCTGATTTTATATCTTTTAAATTTATTACCTGTTCTGTTTATTCTGAGGCTTCTGAATTTTTGCCTGATCAATCAGTATCCTGAATCTTCAAATAAATTACCTCCGTATTCCAGGCTTCGGTTTGATGGATTCAAAGCGTAACCTATATCTACTTCTCCGTCACTGGTTGCAATTATGTCTCTGCTCATAAGTCCATACATTCCTCCGGTTACATTTCCATTTTCACTGGTTTCTGTTCTCACCCTGAAGATGTAGGTTCTTTTTCTTTTTATATTTGTATTCATCGCATCCTTTTTCGGATCAAATTCATTAAAATATCTTGCATACTTATTGAGCTTTTTTATTAAATATCCTTCAACAGGAGCTTCATAAGGAAGCTTAAATTCGCTCTGAATCATAGGATCAGGTTCGTAAACCTGCATTCCGTCTCCTTTATTTGAAAAACTTAATGTATATTCTGCTCTCCAGTCATCTATTCCTCTGTCTTCTGAACTAAAATTTATTATAAAATCCTTTATCTTTCCCTTGCCGTAGGGTTCCACCCAGTCTCCTTCAACAAGATCATATCCAACCGGCTGATTCTGCACAGGAACCTTTATATAGCCTGTTCCATTGGAATACATCTTCACCGGATTCCTTTTTTCTCTCAGCACTATTTCTATTGTCGGGTTCCAGGGGAGCCATCTTTTGTAGAAGAGGTAGTTTTGCTTTTTAGAGAAGGGATACCCTTTACCTGATTCATAATATCCTTCTTTTTTTACTGTTGCCACCCAGTTTGGACCTGTCTTTCCACTCACTGTAAAAAAGCCTTCAGAATCTGTTA
>JBFWJK010000014.1:0-31647 GCA_050253255.1 Desulfobacteraceae bacterium
CTCTAAAGATTATTCAAGTTCAGGTCTCAGCCACTCAAGCCTTTTCACCTGTTACAAGAAAATGATTACGCAGGTCATTAAAGATTGACACATTCATAAATCCGGCTTTTACGATCTGATCTGCAGCATCTTCTGCCATAAACCTTATATTTTGGGGAGGCCCGTCTGACATTTCCTCTTTTTTCCAGTCTACAGCAAAAAATCTGCCTCCCGGCTTAATTATTCTGAAAGCTTCCCGAAGGCTCAATAAAGGATTGACCAGCTCATGGTGAAGATTGATCATAAAAGCCAGGTCTGCTGTTTCACTTTCCACCGGAAGCAAATTTTCTTCAGACTTAAGCGGGATTATCCGGGGATAATCTGTGCACACATTTCCCCTGACCCATTCAAGCATTTCATCTGAAATATCGAGTGCATAAACAGCAGAAGGATTTAAAAGTTCATAAAAAGCAATACTGAAAAGGGCTGTACCGGCGCCTATATCTGCTATCACGTCAGCTTTTGTGATATTAAGCTTATCAATTATGTAATCAGGAGAAATATCTACAAGTCTTTGAGGATTGTTAAGCTTATCAAGTTTTCTCACATCAAATTTTTTTTCAGTCATAATTTCACCATCCTTTCAAAACTTTCATCAAGATTATAAGAAAACTTTTTCAGGAGTTCATATTTTTTTCAAAATTTTCATCAGGCTCTCCCGGATTATTTCTTGCTGCTGAATTGGCAAGAACATCACATCTTTCATTGTATTTTATTCCTGAATGACCTTTTACCCATTTGAACTCAACATCAAGAATCTTGAGATATTCATGAATTTCCTTCCATAAATCCGAGTTCAGCACAGGTTTTTTGTCAGATTTAATCCAGTCATTTTTTATCCATGATTTCAGCCAGCCTTTGTTTACTGCATTTGCAATATATGCCGAATCTGTATGTAAAATTATTTTCTTTCTGCTTTTCTTAAGGTATTCAAGAGCCTCAATGCAGGCCTTCATCTCCATTCTGTTGTTTGTTGTATGTCTTCTGCCGCCGGAAAGTTCAACAATCTTTCCATTCTCAATGATTACAGCTCCAAAGCCTCCCGGCCCGGGGTTGTTTATACACCCTCCGTCAGTATAAACAACGATCAAGTCCATAGCTTCTGATTTTTCGCCTGAAGATCCTGAATTATTATTTGAGTTCATGAAATTTTCTGCATCTTCATAAGATAAAAAACCCTTGAAAACAGCTCCCCTGAAACCGTCAATCTGTTCCTTTGCACCGTTTTCCCCAAACCAGGCCCCGTAAATTCCGGGCTTTTTCCCTTTAACAACCGCATACCACTTTTTTTTGGACATGAATTCTCCAGAAGTTTAATATCACAAGAATAAGTTTTATAAGAAATCTAACCCCCAGCAGCTAAAAAATGCAAACTCTACTTGATAAATCATTAAAATTTATATAGCTAAACTTTAATAATTTTTTAT
This sequence comes from Desulfobacteraceae bacterium, assembly GCA_050253255.1. Lineage (GTDB taxonomy): Bacteria > Desulfobacterota > Desulfobacteria > Desulfobacterales > JACKCP01 > JACKCP01. Next base: position 1,467 of record JBFWJK010000014.1, read on the forward strand.
TGGGAGTGAATATGAAACTGCTGGACAAACTTAACAAAAAAATAAAAATAAGATTTTTCAACAAAGTTGACAAGGCAATTGATCAGATAAAGTTCGGACTTTACGCAAGGATCAATAATGAAGTAAAGGAAACAACAGAAGACCCCGGACTTTTTGCTGCAGCTGTTGTAAACGAGATGTTCTCTCTTCCTCCGAAAACACTGGAAGCAAAAGAATATCTAGAAGAAAACAAAAAAGAGATCAATGATTACATTGAAACTCTGAAAAAGGATGAAGACGTAAAATTTGTTCTTACCCAGGCACTTCAGGTAAGACTTAAAGTTGTTCTTGACTCTATTGGTTCCGGAGGAAACGATACATTTGCAAGAAAACCTTTGAACAATATGCTCAGAAGAGGGCTGATCCTTAACAATACAGAAATTATGACACCTGCACAGCTTATAAAATTTGCAAAAAACTATTTCAGCTCAAGTCCCGAATATTAATTAAGGTATGATATGAATACTCAACCAAAGGTTTTTCACTACACAACAAGGCTGAACCTTTCCAGTATACTAAAGGACAGAACTATCAATCTTTGCCCGGGATTTACAGAAATGGAAAAACCCGGAGTATGGCTGTCCACCAATCCTGATTATGAAAACTTTGCAGCATCAATTTCAAAAGCCGACAAAAGTTTCAGACTGAGAAAAGAAAGAGAAATAAAAGCTCTTGGAATGGCAAGAATAGAGATTGATATTTCCATGGTAAGAATCTTTACAATTCACCAGTACAAAAATATCAGCAGAATATCTACAAGGAACTTTAAAAATCTTTGTTATTTCGCAGATCAGTGCAACTCAGACATAAATGAGTGGAGAATCTGTTTTTCTCCTATCAGTTCAAAAGCATGGAAAAAAATTGAAATACTTGACGCTAACAGTCTTGAATGGAAGGAAATTGATTATTCACTAAGAGATCTCAGAGAATTAAAAGATCTCTTAACAAATGCAGGCCAATATATTGAATTCATGTCAGTGGCTCAGAAAAAAAGGCTTGATTCAGTTCTTGATTCTTTAACCAGTGAAACGAAAAGCTAACTTTCATAACATATTTCCAGGGTGAACTTTCCTCCTGTATCCTTTTCCTCAAAAGGAACGGCAATTTTAGGGCCTTCTGTAATATGGCGCAGTTCATGGTTTTCACCTGTAACAACACTTGGGATAGAGCCGTCAAGAAGATATCCCCCAACTTCAAGCTCCTGCCTGGCCTGGCCGGATACCATATTTGCAATCTCTCCTGCTGCTTCAGCCACATCGTCATTAAAAGTGGTTATTTCCTCACCGAACATATTTGAAACTATTTTTAAAATAATTTTTTTTTCAAAGCTTATTGAAAATGAACCGTTTGGAGAACCTGTAAGACCGACTATACTGCTTACATCGCCTGTTGCTCTCGATTCTTTTTTCAGATATGGTTTGCCCGGCGTAACTTTTATAAACGCCATTGTTTCAAGAACATTTTTAGTTGCTGTGATGAAGGGATTTACAAGTTCCGCTTTCATTATTGTTCTCTCCGGAATTTATTGTGGTTGAATAAAATAAATTTAACTTAACAGATAATAAAATCCAAATCAATTGGGATTTACGCAAAAAGAGGCGTACTTAAATATCTTTCACCTGTACTCGGAAGAACTGTAACAATATTGAGATTCTGATTTTTAAATTTCTCTGAATATAAAACTGAAGCGTAAACAGCCGCTCCTGAAGAAATCCCGCAGAAAAGACCGCAGCACAAAGCAAGTTTTCTTGCATACTCAATGGCTTTTTCATCTTCAACACCAATGATTTCATCAATAATTGAAGTATCAAGAAGATCAGGAATAAAACCGGCTCCTATTCCCTGAATAAGATGAGGTGACGGACTTTTGCCTGACAGAACAGCAGATTTAAGAGGCTCAACTGCAGCAATTCGTACTTTTTTATTTTTCTCTTTCAAATATCTGCCTGTACCGCTGACTGTTCCTCCTGTTCCCACTCCTGCCAGAAAAGCATCTACTTTTCCTTCAAGGCTGTCATAAATTTCTGGACCTGTTGTTTCATAATGGGCAAGAGCATTATATTTGTTTGAAAACTGATCAGGCATGAAATCGGCTTCCTTTTTTGCAAGCATTTCGTTTGCCCGGTCAACAGCGCCTTTCATTCCCAGAGAAGGATCGGTAAGAACAAGGTCAGCCCCGAAATATCTGAGAAGCTTCTGTCTTTCAATACTCATACTTGAAGGCATGACAAGGGTTATATCATATCCAAGAATTTTACAAAGACCTGCAAGTGCAATCCCTGTATTTCCGCTTGTAGGCTCAACTATTCTCACACCTTCGTAAATACTCCCCTCTTTGATGCCGCCTTCGATCATGAATCGCGCAGCTCTGTCTTTTACGCTTCCAAGGGGATTGAAAAATTCAGATTTTACAAAAATATTGTTTCCGGTATTGTGCAGACCGTCAATTTTAAAAAGCGGTGTTCTGCCTATGGAAAAAAACAGGGAATCAAAATATTTCATTGCTTAAATCTCCGTCAAAATATTTATAATTCTTGAATACTAAACAGGTATAAGCTTTTTCCGCAAGGAAAAGAAGCTGACTTAAATTTTTGCAGGATTGAATTTAAATTGATTTGCAGATAAAACTGATGGAGCGGGAAACGAGATTTGAACTCGCGACTTCAACCTTGGCAAGGTTGCACTCTACCACTGAGTTATTCCCGCTCTTGGGAGTTTTTACTTATGGCACGCCTGAAGGGATTCGAACCCCTGACCTACGGATTAGAAGTCCGTTGCTCTATCCAGCTGAGCTACAGGCGCTTAAAAACAAAACTCTTCTAACAAAAAAAAAATATGTTTGCAAGTCTTTTATTTATTTTTTTTGTGCATAACTTTAGTATGCTTTACCAAAATGAATTATTAGGCTATAGTATTAAATTCAAATATAAAATATCAGGAAAATAAATGAGTCTGGGAAAAAAATCGAAAAAAAATCCGAAAAATCTGCCTGCTCTTAGAACATCAGGCAATGCTCTTGCTAAAAGAGATCCTCTTCAGGCTTATCTCTCTGAAATAAGCAGGTATGAGCTTTTGACAAGAGAAGAAGAGATTGATCTGGGTAAAAGAATCCAGGAAGAAAATGATCCTGATGCAGCTTTTATTCTTGCAACTTCCAATTTAAGGCTTGTTGTCAAAATTGCACTTGAATTCCAGAAGGTATGGATGCAGAACCTTCTGGATCTAATTCAGGAAGGAAATATAGGTTTAATGCAGGCTGTACAAAAATTTGATCCATACAAAGGAGTCAAGTTTTCATATTATGCATCCTTCTGGATCAAGGCATATATCCTGAAATTCATAATGGACAACTGGAGACTTGTAAAAATAGGTACAACCCAGGGCCAGAGGAAACTTTTTTTCAAGCTTAAAAAAGAAAAACAGAGGCTTATAGAAGAAGGATTTGACCCTCAGCCCAAGCTGTTGTCCAACAGACTTGGCGTTACCCAGAAGGAAATTATTGAAATGGAACAGCGCCTTGACAACTGGGACCTTTCACTCAACACTCCGGTGAAGGACGATTCCGATACGGAAAGAATGGCTTTTGTTTCAGACAATATTTCTTCTGCTGAAGACGATCTTGCCAACAAGGAAATGAAGCTCATTCTTCACGAAAAAGTTGAGGAATTCATTAAAACTCTTAATGAAAGAGAACGGGATATATTTGAAAACAGACTGTTCTCGGATGAGCCCTTAACACTTCAGGACCTTGGCGATAAATACCAGATATCAAGGGAAAGAGTGAGGCAGGTAGAAAAAACAATAATCAAAAAAGTCAGGGATTTTTTCCAGAAGGAAATACCCGATTTTGAGTCATACGCAGGACTTGGAGAAGATGATTAAAAAATCATTCAGTTTTTTCACCCGTAAGGCAGGTAAAATCATAATTTTATCTGCCGCAGTTTTTTTGGTCTCAGGCTGTTCCCTTGCAGGAATCAAAAGCCCCGGTCAATCGGAAACTGAAGGGACAGCACAGGAAGATCCCGTTTCAATTCCTGAAGGCAACTCATATTTTAATTATATTTTGTCTGAACTCCAAAGCTACAGACAGGACAGGCAGAAATCCTTCGATTTTCTAGTAAAGGCCCAGAAAAAGGATCCTGAGTCAAGATATCTTAAAAAACAGCTGGCAGGACATTTACTTCTTTATAAAAAGCCTGAAATTGCCAAAGATCTCATTTCAGGCATGCTGGAAGAAACACCTGACGATACAGAACTTCTCGCTATCCAGGCTGGAATTCTTGCGCTGGAAAAAAAAGATCCTCTGGAAATTTCTGAAATATACAAAAAAATTCTTGAGCTTGATCCTGAAAATAAAAAAGCTCCTATAGCACTGGCCTTTCTTTATGAAAAAACTGATAAAAGAAAAGAATTGATTGAAATATTTGAAAAGGCTGAAAAACAGTCAAAACACAATTATTTTCTTTACTTTTATCTGGGAGAGGCATACCTGCTTGAAAAAAATTATACACAGGCCAAAAAGACACTTTACAGAGCAGTTAAAGAAGAACCATACAGAATCGAACCAAAGCTAAGCCTGATAGAAACCATAAAAAATCTCGAAAAAACCAGTGAGCATAAAAAAGAAATAATAGATTTATTCAATGAAATAATTGAGCTCAAACCAAACGATACAGCCCCTCTGATTGAACTTTCATTTTTTTACAATCAAAACGGAGATTACGAAAAATCGGATGAAACATTCAGGGCCGTTGCAGAAGAATGGAACATAGAAAAGAAGAAAACAGCCGCACTTATCAACTTCTATGTAAAAAACGGCTCAGCTGAAAAAGCTGACTTTGCAGCAATGCGCATATTTCAGGCAACAGGAGACAGTTCTGTTTTCATGATTCTTGGAAGCATATACAGCAAAGAAGGATTAAAGGACAAAGCTTTTGAAACATATATGCTTGTTCCCGAAACAAGCGATCTTCACCCCGAAGCTTCAGCAGCATCCGCACTTATTCTTGCTTCCAGGGGAGAAATTGACAAGGCAGTATCACAGCTTGAACAAAATCTTGAAAAAAAACCTCAAAACATTGTTCTTCTTTCCGCTCTCGGCAATTTGTATGAAGAAAAAAAAGATTTTGAAAAAGCGGAAAAAACTTATCTGACCGGAGCTTCCGTTAAATCTGACAAGCAGTGGTCTTTTTTTTACAGGCTGGGAGTAATAAACGACAAAGCAGGAAACAGACAGAAGGCTGTTGAATACATGAAAAAAGCTCTGGAGCTGGACCCGGAAAATCCCGACACACTCAACTATCTCGGTTATACATACGCTGAAATGGGCATCGAACTTGAAACTGCAAGGGAAATGATTGAAAAAGCCCTGGCAATAAGGCCCGGCGACGGCTATATAACAGACAGTCTGGGGTGGGTTTACTTTAAAATAGGGAATTACGAAAAAGCGGAGCATTACTTAAAAAAAGCTGCGGAAAAAGTCAAAAACGATCCGGTTATCTTCGAGCATTTAGGAGACTTATACTTTAAAACAGAAAAAAAAGAAATAGCTTTAGAAATGTACAACAAAGCTTTAGAACTTGCCCCGGGAAATATTGAAATTAAAACAAAGCTTAAGAAAATTAAAGAATAATGAACCAATTAAAGCATTTTCTTATTTTTTCAGTAGTTTTATTATTATGCTCATGTTCTGCGAAAAGTCCGTCACATAAAAATGTAACACCTTCTGCAGATTCATTAATAAATCAAATTTTAAGTATTAATTCATCCAGGTATCCGGTAACCGGGACAGGACAGTTCATTGTAAACAGCGAAAACAAAACTCAGAAATTCAAAACAGCTTTTGCATCGGACGGATTAAAAAGAATCAGGCTTGAAATTCTTTCTCCTGCCGGTCTTCCTGCGGTAAGCATTGCCTGTGACGGGGAAAAATTGTACTATCGTGAGAATGACGGTTCTTCCACCAGAATTTTTTCTGACAATAAAAAAATCCTGAAAAAAGTTACCGGCATTTCTCCTGACATAAGAATCATCTCTTTTCTTCTGGCAAAAAAAATTCCTTTAATAGATTTCAATCAAGCACTGACTGATGAAACCTTTGATCAGGAAGCCCTGTTTCTCTTTTCTGAAAAAGAAAAACAGTCAGTTGTTCTTAAAAGGAGTTCAAAAGGTTTTTTTTCTGAAATTCAGACACCGGAAGATAAGTTTATCATCGATTTTGAAGAAAACGGAACTTTCAGGTTAATCTCTGAAAAAACCGGGGGAAGGATTTTATTTTCGCCGGGTTCGCATACCCCGCTTAAAAATGAACTTTTAAAAAATATATTTATATTGACTAGATAAATTCATTTTCCTATTAATATTTGTTCGGCTGAAAAATTTAAGCCGTCCTAAAATTTTTTTTATGATTCAGTTTATGGAGGAGTAATGACAAGTCAAATTCACAGCAAGATGCCTGAAAACAAGGAAGATAAAAAAGAGCAGAAAAAAAAGCAGATGGATCAGGTTCTTGGAAAAATAAAAAACAAACTTCTTGTTATGAGCGGTAAGGGCGGAGTTGGAAAAAGCTCAGTAGCTGCTAACCTTGCAGTTCTTCTTGCAGACAAGGGATTCATGGTTGGACTGATGGATATCGATGTTCACGGTCCGAGTATAGCCAAAATCATGGGCCTGAAAGGACTTCTTGAGGTTGATACTGAAAAGCAGCTTGCAAAGCCTGCATCTTACGGAGACAATCTCAAGATAGTTTCGATGCAGTCTTTTATGAGAGAGGCAGATCAGGCAGTTATATGGAGAGGCCCGGCCAAATCAGGAATGATTCAGCAGTTTATAACAACTGTTGACTGGGGCGAGCTTGATTTCCTTATTATGGATGCCCCTCCGGGTACAGGAGATGAACCACTGACAATCATCCAGACTGTTCCCGATTCAAAAGCTGTTGTGGTTACAACACCTCAGGATGTTGCACTTGCGGATGTTAGAAAATCGATAAATTTCTGCAGAACAGTAAATATGGAAATTCTCGGCCTGGTTGAAAACATGGGCCCATTCAAATGCCCGCACTGCAATGAAGAAATCGCAGTTTTCAAGAGAGGCGGAGGAAAACAGACAGCTTTTGAAATGGGAATAAGATTCCTTGGAAGCCTTCCTTACAATTTCGAGGTTGTAAACTCCGGCGACAGTGGAAACCCTGTAATAACAAAAGACAAGACAAACGACTACACAAAAGCTCTTGAAGCATGTGCAGATGAGATTTTGTCCAACCTTTAAAATTTTAAGAGTGCTTTTATATAAAGCACTCTTTTATAATTTATGATAAAAAACAATTTATTATTAAAAAATTTCATTTTACTGTTTATTATACTCTGTAGCTCCGCGTGCGGGACAGCAAGGCATCCTGCCGTAAAAAATAAAGACCTGTACCAGGATTTTATATCAGCCCCGGACACAAAATATTATTATGCCAAAAAAATAATAGACCAGATTCCAGAAGCAGAAAAATACCCGGCTTACAATTATTTCAAAATAATGCTTAGTCTTAAAACCGAACCTTTCAGCAGAAACCTCGAAACAATAACAAACACAGATGACAAGAAAGCAAAAATTAAAGGACTCATTGAAGGGGCAGCCAAATATCTTTCACTTCAAAGACCTGAACTTTCAAAAAAATTTTTGTTCCTTGCTGAAAAAGAGCTTTACTCATTGATAAAAAGTGAAAAAAACCTTTCCTATGAAACAGCAATTCTTTTTACCTACCTGCTCAACTCGGCTTTAAATCTTGAGGACTATTCTGTTTTTGAAAAAATCTGCAGCGGAATTATCTCCAAATCACGCACGCATTTTTTCAGACCTTATCAGTTGCGCCCCTTGATGGTTCCCGTCAAAAAATATATAATCCGATCTTTTAAAGAAAACAGAAAATACTCAAAAAAGATACTTTTCTTTGCTGAATCAATTGCCTGGGAAATGCAGCCTGAAAAAAAAGCTGACATTCCAGAGCTGGAGTTAAAGCCTTATCAGACAGATATAAGCATGCCGGCTTTTTTCAACCCCGAAAGACTCAAGGCCATTTCACTTATTCAGCTTGCAGAAATTTATTCAAATATTAATCAGCCTGAAGAAATTCAGCCTATTTATAATGAACTTGTTAAAATCTGGAAAAATTCAATTGAAAAACCTCAGCTGGGTAAAAGTTTCGGACTTTATATTCCTCAGTTTGTAAAAATTCTTTTCAAGGAAGACTACCGCAGGGAAGCCATGATTTTTATTTCTCTGATCCCTGAAGTCTATCCCTACTTTATAAGCAGCAGCTCAAACATTAAAAGACCTTCACTTGCCTTTCACAAATTCAAGCTGCGAGAATATAATAAACAGGCGGCAGACCATAAGTACAGATGTTTTAGAAATATTGTCTTTATTATTCACCTTGATAAAGGACCAAAGGCGTCGACTGAATGGATAAACGCCAATATTGAGGATAAAAATTTAAAAATCAAACTTTTTTCTGATATTTCTTATATTGAAAGACATAAAAACAAAAAAACAATTGATCAGATTGTCAATCTTACCACGGACTTCCCGGGAGATGAAATAAATGCAGAAATAATTAAAACAATTTATCTTCCTGTCATATTCAACCTTTCTTTATCTGACCAAAAAAAAGCTGAAGAACTTATTAATCTTTTATCAGATAAAATAAATATGCTTCCCGAAGAGGAAAAAATTCTGCTTTATATGAAACTTTCCAAATCAATAAGGAAATTAACGCCCCAAAAAAGCATGAATATCTGCAATCAGTCCTTTTCAGCATTTTTTTCTTTAGATGAAGATGATCCCATTGAAAAACTTTCTTTGCTTCAAAAAATCATGGTATTGAGCAGTGACAGAGCCAATCAGTGCTTCAGCACTGAAAATTATATAAAGTATTCTCAAAAACTTATAGATAAGATATCTGTTCCCGGCAACCCGGACAGAACCTATGAAGTTAAAATTGATTCTCTTATTTTCACGGCAAGATCTCTAAACTATTTTAAAAAAAATAAAGAGTCTCTGATATTTCTGGATCAGGCAAAAACTTTCATTGAGCTTCTTGGCAACAAAGAGCTGAAAAATTCCTATACATTTTCTCTTTTTATGAGATATGCTAAATCCGAAAGTTATAAAAATGCCTATGAAACTTTTAAAATGCTCAATCTTGAAAATTTTGATAAAGACGATTTTATCATCCAGATAACAAAACTTTTTATTACCAATGATATCAAGAAGAACAGATGGCTTCTATATGATATAAACAATGACGGCATTGATGATTTCATAAACCCTGAAGCATCTGAAAAGCTTCAGAAATCACACCTGACCAGACTCAGGAATTAAAAACAGGACAGGAGACGCCTGCAGAACCTACCGTGCCATTGGTGGTTTTTTTGACTTAAATTTTTATTTATAGAAAATTATTATTTATATTTATCCAGATCTGAACGGATTTGAATATTTTGGCAACTAAAAGATTCAAAGTTATATATATATTGTTGATTCTGCTTGTTTTTTTTGACAAGACAGCAAAAGCGGAATTTATTCTTCTCGGAGATCCCTGGCCTCCATGGACATCAGGTTCCTATGGTCCGGCTGAAGGAGGAATTGCAGTTGACTTTGCCGCCCGGCTTTTTGAAAAGGCCGGAATTGAGGCTGTAATATACCTGCATCCATGGAAAAGGGTTCTCAGAATGATCAAATACGGTCAGGCTGACGGCATTCTTATGATTCAGCCTTCCAAGGAAAATTCTGATTTTATTTACTTTACAGAACCGATTTTCACAGGAAAAGAAGTTCTTTGTTTCAACCGGGTAAAGACACCGGATTTTAAATGGAATTCATTCAAAGATCTCCAGGGATTTTCAATAGGAACAATTCTTGGATATAATTACGGAAATTTTTCGTCTTCCGCAAAAGAGCTCCCGCTTAACTTAATTGAATCAAAAAACCTTATGTCAAACCTGAAAAAACTTGCGATGGGACGCCTTGATCTTGTTGTATGCGATTATGCGGCTTTGAATGCAATATTGAACAGCACCCCAGAATTAAAAAAGACCGTTTCTGTTTCAGAAAAACCTGTTCACGAATGGAATTATTCAATAGGAATTTCCAGATATTCCGATTTGTTTAACAAAAGAGAGCTTCTGGATAATTTAATCATTCAGATGAAAGAGTCAGGCGAAATAGAACGTTTTAAAATCAAATACGATATAACTGAATAGCCCCGGACAAAAAATGCTTAATAACTTTTTTAAAAAACTTACATTCAAACACACTCTGATAACAATATCTGTTATTTTTTTAACAGGCTCTCTGTTAAGCTTTTTTCAGATTATTTACGATATATCCCTTACCCGCAAAAAAGTAAGGGCAGACATTCAAAGACTTGTTAAAATTACAGAAGAATCAGCGGCCCAGTCTCTTTATCACCTTGACATTGTCCAGGCAGAAAAACTTATTAAAGGCTACATAAAATACTCTCCGATAATCAATGCCTCGCTTACCGATAACTTCGGAATAACACTTTATTCCGAAACTCAGCAGAAAACTGAAGAAACTTCTTTTTTCAAACCTTTTTTCAGCGGACAGACAGAAAATTACAATTTCGATCTTTTTTATTCTGCTGACAATTCAGACCCGATATCTGTTGGAAGACTTGAAATGCAGACAGATTATTCTGCTGTTTACGGAGAATTTGAAGAAAGGGCCGTTTTTGTAGGCATATCAAATATTATCCAGCATATTTTTCTTGGAATCCTCATTGCACTTATTTTCTATAAAACCCTTACAAAACCTATTGTAAAACTTTCAGAGCAGATATCAGAAATCGATCCTTCATCTCCGGAAGGCCAGACAGTAAAAACACCAAAAGGCCATGAAAATGACGAAATGGGGACACTTGCATCTGCAATAAATATGATTCTCAGTGAATATTCAGATCTTAATCTTGAGCTTGAAAAAAGGGTTCTTGAAAGAACTGCTGCTGTTCAGAAAGCAAACAAAAGACTTAAAAAGTCCCTTGTCCAGCTTAAAAATGCCAAGGACAAACTTGTCGAGTCTGAAAAAATGGCTTCTCTTGGCAGTCTTGTGGCCGGAGTTTCCCATGAAATCAATACACCGGTAGGAAACAGCGTCACAGCATCATCTTATCTGTTTGGAAAACTGCAGAACCTGAAAAAAAAGTTCTTGCTTGATCAGCTTGAAAATGAAGACATTAAATCCTTTATTACAAGCTCCGATGAGGCTGTTGACATAATTCTGAAAAACCTTGAAAAAGCCTCGAATCTGGTTTCAAGTTTTAAACAGATTGCTGTGGATCAGACATATTCGGCCATGAGAATTTTTGAGTTCAAAAGACATATTGACGACACTCTTTTAAGTCTTAAGCCAAAATATAAGAGTCTTGATATAGAGATAAACGTCAAATGTAAAAATGACCTTTTTATTTTTCACGATCCCGGAATTTTTTATCAGATTTTCTCTAATCTTGTTATCAACTCAATTATTCACGGCTTTGAAGAAAATCAGAAGAAAATTATAGACATTGAAGTTAAAACAAATAATGACAATATGGAAATAATATACACTGACAATGGCAGGGGTGTTGATGAAAAAATTCATAAAAAAATATTTGAACCTTTTTTCACCACTTCAAAAAAAACAGGAGGAACCGGTCTTGGAATGTATATAGTTTATAATCTTGTAACCCAGAAACTTTCTGGCTCCATTGAGTGTCTTAACCCTGGTAGCGGTAAAGGCGCTTGTTTTCTTATTTCATTCCCTTTTCCAAGAGAATAGAGACATTTTTTATCTCTATGCTTTATCAACGGTAAATCATATCCAGAACAGAAATCCGTTTATTTTCCATAATCAGTAATGCGGCTTCGGGTTGAGCATAAATTTTTTTCCGGATAAATAAATGTGTCTCAGGCTGATCTGACCTATTGATTTTAAATTTATTTAAATATAATGTTACTAACATATATTCCACAAACAAACACAGGTTTACAAAATGAACAGACCTATCAGAAAACATGACTCATCAGAAGATGTCATTTTAAACTCTCACTGCACAGGGTGCGGAGCCTGCATAAATATCTGCCCATACAGAAAACTGAACAAAAACGGAGCGGTAATTGTTTTTAACTGCAGCCATACCCAGGGGAAATGCGACAATGTATGCCCCATGACAAACAGCCAGAATTATTTTTCCGCCCGGGATAAAACATCTCCAATTGGAAATATTCTTGAAATTTACAGATCAAAGGCAGGAAAAAAATTTAAAAATTTCTTCACGGCGAAAAAAACGGTAACAGCCCTGAACTGTTTTATTTTAAACTCATCTGCATCCAAAAAAATTCTCATGACAAAAACCGGAAAAGATTTGAGACCAATACCTTTTTTTGCAGGAACTGAAGAAGAAATCATAAATTTATCCCAGACAAACTATTGTTCTTCACCATTACTTTCAAGTGTTAATCTGTCGGAAGAAAACAGCTACTCTTTTACAGGGCTCCCCTGTCATATTCTTTCCCTTGCAAAATTTGAGAAACTAGATTCCTGTTTTCAAAAACCTTTTCTTCCTGAAATTAAAATAAGCCTTTTCTGTACCTGGTCTCTTGATCCGGAAGGATATGCCCGATACCTAAGTAAAAATTTCAAGGATAAAAAAATCAAAGCTTCCTATATGATACCAGGAAGTCAAAAAAAAATTTTCTTTGAATTTGATGACGGCTCAAAAACAGAAAAAAATCTCGATGAAATAAAACCCTTTGTAAGAAAAGGATGCAGTATCTGCACTGATCTGACAGGTGAATATTCAGACATATCAGTTGGTGACTGCGAAACAGACCAGAACTTTAATACTCTGATAATAAGAACTGAAAAAGGGTCTGATCTTGTAAGAAATGCTGTGAAAAGCAGCTATCTCGAAATTTATGACTACCCTCAAAAAACAAGAATTATGCTTGAAAATGCTTCAATAAGCAAAAAAGAAAAAATTTGATTTTTTTAATGACAAATAATTATTCATTCGCTGTTTAAGGACAAAAAAATGAACTCCATAGCAGAACTGAAACCTTTTGAAAAAAAACTTATGATGGGAAACCAGGCATTTGCAAGAGGGATAATTGAATCAGGAGCAGGATTTGCCTCAGGATATCCCGGTACTCCTTCAAGTGAAATAATTGAGACTCTTGCTCTTGATGCATCGAAAACAGGAATGTATGTTGAATGGTCCATTAATGAAAAAACTGCCCTTGAAACAGCTGCCGCAGCATCATTTGCAAATCAGAGGTCAGTATGCGTCATGAAGCAGAACGGAGTCAATGTTGCTTCTGATTTTCTGCTCCATCTTTCCTACTCCGGTACAAGAGGAGGTCTTGTCCTTATTGTATGCGACGATCCCGGAGCACTTTCCAGCGTAAACGAAGGAGAGTCAAGGCACTTTGCAAAAATGCTTGAAATTCCTCTTCTGGAACCGGCTGATTTTCAGGAGGCAAAGGATATCGTAAAAAAAGCTTTTGAACTGTCTGAACAATTGAAAACAATAGTTATGATAAGAAGTCTTACAAGACTTTCCCATGCCAGCGGAATTGTGGAAGCAGGGCAAATTTCAAAGGAAAATTCTGCTCCTTTTTTTCATCACAAAGGATTTATTCTGGACCCTGAAAATGGTCCGGTAATGAGCACTCCCGTAACATACAGACATCAGCTGATGCAGAAAAGGCTTGCTGACTGCCACAGCTTTTTTGAAAAAAACAGCATGAATGACTATTATGGCCCTGAGAACCCCGAACTTGTAATAATTACAAGTTCGGTAGACTTTCTGTACTCAATGGAAGCCCTGGAAGAGCTTGGACTCCATAGCAGAGTGGGAGTCCTGAAGCTTGTTTCCACAAACCCTCTGCCCGAAAACCTTATAAATGAAATTTTCATGAAAACAGACTCTGTAATGTTTGCAGAACAGGTTCTTCCATTTATTGAAGAAGGTGTAAAAAACATTTATGCCGACAATTTGCTTCTTGATAAAAAAATCAGGTTCTTTGGCAAAAAATCAGGCCACATTCCAAGTACCGGAGAGACTGACACAAATATAATTATCCAGGCACTTGCAAAAATTTTTGAAACCCAATACTCAGTTTCCGATGAAGACTACGATAAATCCGCAGTTGAAATAGCTTTTCAAAACCTTACTCCCGGAAGAGAAATGACATTTTGTCCTGGATGTCCTCACAGAGCTTCTTTTTTCCATCTGAATAATGCATTAAAACTTGATGATAAAGACGGGTTCATCTGCGGAGACATAGGCTGCTATACCCTTGGAATGCTTCCTTCAGGTTATTCAACATTAAAAACAATCCACAGCATGGGTTCAGGCACAGGAATCGCATCAGGATTCGGTGTTCTTAAAAACCACGGATTAAACCAGACTGTTTTAAGTGTATGCGGGGATTCAACTTTTTTTCATTCCGGGATCCCCCCTCTTATAAATGCAGTCCACAACAACAGCAGCATGACAATGGTTATCCTTGATAATTCAGGAACTGCAATGACCGGATTTCAGCCCCATCCGGGAGAAATAAAGACTGCTAAGGATGAAAACGGAATACCTGTAAGTATTGAAGAAATTGCAAAAGCATGTAATGCAGTCACCTATGTTTTCGATCCTTTTGATTATAAAACCTGTCAGGAAAAAATTCCTGAAATAATCTCAAATAATGGTGTAAATGTCATAATTCTTAAACATCCCTGTGCCCTGAGCCCGCAGAGAAAAAACAAAAAGTACTTTCAAATTGAAATTGATTATGAAAAATGTCTGGGAGACAACTGCGGATGCTATAATTTCTGTACAAAAATATTCAGATGCCCTGCCCTTTTTTTAAACCCCTCTTTAAAAAAACCTGAAATAGACCAGACTCTCTGCGCAGGCTGTGGTTTTTGTGCAGATATCTGTCTTCACAAGGCAATAAAAAAAACGGAGACTTCTTATGAACCCTGAAGCTGAAAAAAATCTCAACATTATAATTACAGGAGTCGGAGGCCAGGGCAATGTTACCCTGGCAAGACTGATTGGAGAATCTGTAGTAAAGGAATACAAGTATATAACTATAGGTGAAACTTTTGGGGCGTCACAAAGAGGTGGTTCCGTCATGAGCCATTTAAGAATAGGAGGCTCAAAAATATATTCACCGGTAATTCCGCTCAAGAAAGCCGATCTGGTAATAGGTCTTGAACCGGTTGAAACATTGAGGGTTCTTATCATGTACGGAAACAGAAACATTGTTGCAGTATCAAACAAAAAACCTGTAATTCCAGCCAATGTACTTTCAGGAGAAACTGATTATCCCGAAACTGAAACCCTTGAAGAAAAAATCAGAGCCCTGTCAAAAAAAGCTGTATTAGAAAATTTTACAGAAATGGGAATAAGGGAAGGTCATCATCTTTTATCAAATGCAATAATATCAGGAGTTCTTTCAGGCCTTAAAATAATCAAAGGTTTTGATCAGAAAAATTTTTATGAAACAATAAAACAATACTATTCCGGCAAAACTCTTGAAAAAAACATTGCAGCATTTTTAAAAGGGGTTAAAATGGCTGAAATTTAAAAATTTAAGCCTTAAAGAAAAAAACGGATTATGCCTGAAGAAAAAATCAGAGAACTGAAAAAAATTCTTGAAATCCAGCTTGAAGAAAGCATAAATTCTGAAAAAGCTCTTAAATCAGTAACAAAACCTGTTGAACCGGATGTTTCAATTGGAAGGCTTACAAGAATGGAGGCAATTCAGAGCAAGAGCATAAATGATTCTGCTCTTTTAAAAGCTCAAACTAAAATTAAAAATATTCAGTCCGCATTAAGACGAATAGATTCAGACCCGGATTTCGGGTACTGCGAAGAATGCGGTGAGGAAATAGATATAAAAAGACTTAAAATTATGCCTGAAACAAGATTTTGTGTTAAATGCATGGCAAAACTCTGCGGATAAAATATTAGGATTTTTTAAAGAGAGGTTAAAATGAATTTGTTGAAACACGCTTTGTTATTTTTTTTCCTTCCCATGATTTTTTTCTCTGCGGGATGTTCTTCTAAAACTGCATACAGACTTGAAACAATCAATGTATGTGTAATCCCGGCCGATAAAAAAAATATTGAAATGGAAAAAATAAAAATTGATCTTGAAAAGGAAGCCATCAATAAATTCATGACAAAATACAGTGGATATTCGATTAAAGACCTTGTTTTTGTTGACAGATTTTATTACAGCCTGAAAGAAATGGACAAATACTGCCTTAAAACCAAAATATCTGTAAATACTGAAAAAAAGAAGAAAAAAGAAAAAAAACTGAAAATAAGAAACTACTGCTATTATGCCGGTAATGAAAAAATTACCGAGCTTGAAGAAAAAGCTGTTGAAGAAGGGCTTAAAGCAAAAATAAATGCTCTTTATCCCGAAACAAAAAATGCGGACTGGCAATTACTTAAAAAATCTGTTTTTGACATAAAAAATACCAGACCAAAATTTGATTTTGAAAAAAACAGCATCTGTCTTGACATAACTGCAAAATATTATCCAAACGACATAGAAATGCTTACAATATCCAAAAACTTCGGCAGAGACAAATTTGTTTTTACACAAGATTTTAAAAATACAGATCCCTCAAAATACGGCAGAAATATTATCAATGTAAAATCCGGCAGCGAATACGGTATCACTGCCGCAGCTGAAAAAACAGCTGAAGCTGAATTTTTTGCCGGTAAAAAGGAAAATCTGGAATTTACATTTCACATAGCTCATAAGATAAACAAAAATGCGTTTGCAAACCCTCTTGACATTGAACTGCTCAAAATTGAATACATAAACGGCCGCCAGGACCGAGTGAAGCTTATTTCAAGAAAAATTAACAGCGGCATTAAATGCGACATTATGGTTGGAAGACAAAAATCTCAGAACATGAGCATTTCTTTTGAAAAAAATTATAATATTTTTAAAATTGTCAAAACCAAAAGACAAATTGAAGTCTGGCTCAACGGAAAATTTTCCGGAGCATTTCTTGCCGACGGAGATATTGTAAACAAACTAAAATTTGAAATCGGCTCAGGCACAACTTTAAAACACCTTGAGATAAAAGAACTTGACAACTGAAAACAGGCTCTGAGCCATATTTTCGGTCCCAATGAAAAAACCAAGGGTGGGAATCACTATATCAATGTTTTTAAGGCATCATGTTATTTCATCTGATTTTTTTATTAAGGTTTTTATGTTTATCTCGCTTTTTATATTCATACCATCATCTGGCAGTACCCAGTCTCTGTCTGTAATGACATGGAATACAGGTGACAGCAACAGAACTATCCCAAAAGCTTCAGATCTTTACGATGTTATAATCAGGTACGGTAAAAAACCTGATATCCTCATTCTTCAGGAAATTTTTTATAATAATTATTCAGATCTTAAAAAAAAACTTAATTACAGGTATGGAATTCATTCAAGTGAAATCTCCCCCAGAATGAAAAATCTGGCAGTTTTAAGTTCCCATGAGCTTTTTGACCATGAACTGATCGTTTTTTCAAACAATGTCTCCGGGGCACTGAAAACTGAAATCAGGACAAATGACAGCGAAAACCTTAAAATCTATTCTGTCCACCTTGAATATATAAAAAAAAAGACCAGAGATGACAGCGGGTTTGTAAACCTTAAGCTTAAAGAAATTATTGATATTTTCAAAAAAGAAATATCTGCTGAAAATCCGAGAAAAGCTGAGGCTAAAAAACTGCTTGATCAATCGGGAAAGCCGGGGAAAAAAACAATACTTGCTGGTGATTTCAACACAGTTTCATTTTCCTCCTCCATAAGAAGAATTAAAAAATATTATTGCGATGCAATGCCTTTTTTTAAACTTTTTTCTTCAGGGACTTACAGAAAAATACATTTCCCTTTCAAGCCGAGGATTGACTATATTTTTCACTCTCCAGACTTAAACATAGAATCATTTGAGGTTATAAAATCAACTCCAGGGGATCACTATCCTGTATCAGCATCAATTAAATACTGAGCTCCTGATTATGCTCCCTAAGCCCCCAGTAAAGATTTTAAATCTTTACAACTCTTAGAACTTCTTCCTTTGTTGTGATACCATCAAGCATTTTTTTCACTGCATTGTCATAAAGCTCTGTCATCCCCTCCAGAAGTGCTGTCTTTTTAATTTCCGAAGGAGAGACATCCGATCTTGTAAGCTTCATTAAGGAGTCGGAATAGCTCATTATTTCGTATATTCCGGTTCTTCCGTAATAGCCTGTCCCTCTGCATCTGGAACATCCTTTACCCTTATAGAGAATTACTTTCCTTTTTTTCCCGGTATATATGCCTTCAGATTCAAGCTTTGCTGCATCTTCTTCATAGGAGTATCTGCATTCAGTACAAATTTTTCTCACCAGCCTCTGGGAAATAATTCCAATAAGTGTTGATCTTACAAGAAAAGGTTCAAGACCAAGATCAAGAAGCCTGACTATTGTTGAGGGTGAATCATTGGTATGAAGCGTGGAAAGAACCAGATGACCTGTAAGTGAAGCCTGAACTGCATTTTTTGCAGTTTCGAGATCCCTCATTTCCCCTATCATTATTACATCAGGGTCCTGTCTT
Source organism: Desulfobacteraceae bacterium (assembly GCA_050253255.1). Classification (GTDB taxonomy): domain Bacteria; phylum Desulfobacterota; class Desulfobacteria; order Desulfobacterales; family JACKCP01; genus JACKCP01. Next base: position 20,177 of record JBFWJK010000014.1, read on the forward strand.
AAAATATGTCTTAAAGCCCTTGCAAAGGTCATTTCAATTGAAGGCTTTACAGCAATCTGATTAAAATCCTCATGAATCATTTCAATTGGATCTTCTATTGTAGTTATATTTATTTCCGGTTTTGATATTTTTTTAAGAGCAGAATAAAGAGTTGTAGACTTGCCGCTTCCGGTCGGACCGCATACAAGGATAATTCCATGGGGATTTGAAATAAATTTTTCGACCATCTCAAGCTCTCTTCCTTCAAGTCCTAAGGAAGGAAGATCCTGAAACAAAATATCTGGATCCATGAGTCTTAAAACCACTTTTTCACCAAAAGCAACAGGAAGCGTTGAAATTCTCATTTCAACCTCCACATTGTTTTTTGAAGTTTTGATCCTGCCGTCCTGAGGTCTGCGCTTTTCTGCCATATCAAGGCCTGACATTGCTTTTATTCTGCTGACAATTGCATTGTGAACCTTTTTGGGGAGCTTGTATACAGGATGCAGCACACCGTCAATGCGAAGCCTTACCACTGTTTTTTCTCTCTTGGGTTCAATATGTATATCGCTTGCTCTCTGGTCAAAAGCATAACTTATTATGTGGTTCACAGCATTGACTATGTGCTGATCATTGGCCGGAAGTTCATCCATTGACTTGAGTTTTACATAACGCTCCAGGTTTCCGAGATCTACCTGATTTTCCACAAACTGATTTTCTGCGGCATCAATATATTTCTGAAATCCGTAAAATTCGTTTATTAGCCTTATTATATCCGATTTTGAACTTACAACAGCCTTTACACTGTCGCTGTTTATCCTGCTTATGTCATCAAAAGCCTCCATATTAAAAGGATAAGGAGTGGCAACAACCAGATGTCCGCCCGCTCTGTCCACAGGAAGCATGAGATGCCTGACGGCCATGTTCTTTGGAATTGAAGAAGTGACCTTTGAAATATCTAGCCTGAGAGGATCAATCTTTACAAATTCATACCCCCAGGAATCTGCAAGAGCTCTGTATACCATATCCTCATCGATTTTTTTTCCTGATTCATCATTTGCAAAAAATTCCATGGAAACAAGGATGTCGACTGAAACTGTTTTTTCAAAAGCAGAAGAAAAATTATTATTTTTTTTTCTTGTCTTTTTAAGCTCCTGATCAAAATTTTTCAGATAAAAATTTGCAGACTTTTCTGAAAGAATTTTTCTTTCAACCAGAATTTCAGCTATTTTGGCCGGACTGAAAGGATTTAAAATGTTTTCCATAAAATCTCCGGGATGAATTTAACTGTTTTGAATGTATTTAGTTTATTTTTAATATATCACCTTATGATTAAGCCTTTAGCACTAAAAAAGAAATAAAAAAAGCCGCTTTTCAGCAGCTTAAGATGGTGGGATTTCATACTTTTATCATTAACAGGGGCATATTGTGTAAATTCACCTTAAAGATCTTAGTTTAAACTGATCAAAAAATTTAAAAATTTTCTTACAGACCTTATAAACTGTCAGATTCTTCATATTTATCAATCAGATAAATTTCTGTAATTTCCATTTTTTCATTAAGCTTATATCCCACAAAAGACCCTTTTGTAAACTCAGCCTCAGGAATATGCCTGAATTTCATTCCATGATAAAAAACAGAACGGCTTTTTTTTATGTTCCGGTCTGAAATAACAAAGGAATCATTATCTATGCTGTTGATAAAGCCGGTTGAAGTATAATAGAAAAATCTCCCTTTTTCATACTCCGGCGACAAAATCTCCTGTGAGTACAAAACTCTGAAATTTAAAAAAATTATTATAAAAACCAAAAAAAACAGACGATTGTTTATCATTTTCTACCTCAGTCTCCAGTAATAAATTCCAAGCCTTTGTCTTTTTTCGCTTATCATGTTGATTTTACCCTCACTTGTGCTGAGAATCTTTGCTTCTTCACCTTCTGAAGTTACAATTGCAGGAGCAAACCCCATTCCCTCTATTTTAATCCTGGAAGGAGCAACATATTTATACTCTCCGTCTGTTTCCACCTTCAAGATATCATTGAGTGTTTCTTCATTATTGAACTTGATCTCACTGTCGGAGTTTATGTCGAATACAGGGTAGCCTGGTCTTGATCCGTCGCATACATCAAGTTCATGAAACCATGAGTAGCCGCCGGATGTACACATCTGATCAGCGGCTTCAGGGACATAGGAAATAAAAACGGCTTTGCCTGAAACAACCTTTACATCCTCAACAACCCGCTCACCGCAATCCGGCAGATCAAAATACCATCCTGCATGGGAACCTGAATCAATATCAGGATACTGCTCACCGGAAGAGACTGTATCAGCAAGCTTCCATACAGCCGGCTTAGCACTGTGAGCCTGAACCTCCTGGTATTCACTTTCACTTTCAACATTTGAGTCACTGTCCTTATACTCGACGGACTGATCTAAAAGATATACACCGGAAATATTTGAAATTTCAGTTTTCCCGTTTCCTCCTTCAGGCCTGACTATTCTCCCGAGATACTCGTCCTTCTGGTCTCCATAATCCCAGACAGCGTAAACAGACTGGACAGATTTATCATCCATATCATCCTTACTCAGAAATCTGCCGGTCCCAAAAAGAATCATATATCCGTGATATGAGCAGTGTCTTGCGATGTCAGGCTTGGTCGTAACAGGCTGAACCAGATCCCCGTACCCTGCAGTAAAAAGAGGAACGGAGTTTCCTGCACTGTCTCTGTAAAAACAGCCCCATTCATCGGCATTACTGCTGCTTATATCAAATTTCCATAAATTCCCCTTAAGATCTCCTGCATACACATAGTCGCCTGTAAAATTACTGTCGTGATCCACTACAGCAGGAGTGCTCATTCCATTGTCACCCTGTTTTCCTGCCGGTATTTTTCTGATGCATTCACCTGTAAAGGCATCAAGAATAAAAAGTACTGATTTACCATTTTCACTGTTGTATCCGTTACCGAAAAGAACTATAAACGGATGAAGCTCAAGATTGCTTTTTACTATTACAGGACGACTGAAACTGTATCCCATATCCTTTGAATGCAGCTTATCAGGCTCTGAATTTGTGGGGAACTCCCATTTAAAAAGATCTGTAAGATTTTCACTGCTGAGCATTGTTATTTCATCTGCGTTTATCTTTTCATTTTTCAGATTCAGAGCAAAGTATCCTTTCCCTCCCTTTCTCAAACCGCTCACAAGAATATCTTCTGTTATTCGCAAATTTTTTTTACCTTTTGAAAGTCTTTGAATTACAGGAGTATGGTCCACAAAATATCTGTGCTTATACAGCGGATCTGCAAGATATCCCAGATTTTCTGCAGCAAAAGAAGGAATAAAGGCAAACCGTTCTTTACCGGTTGCTTCTTCAAGGGCATGCAGCATTCCGTCATTTGCACCTGCATAAACAGTTTCTCCCCATTTAACAGGAGAAGAATGAACAATATCGCCAAGAACCGAATTTCTTTCTCTAAAACCAGGCTGATCCTCTCCCCTAATAAAACTAACTATTTTCTTCACATTTTCTTCAGCTTTATTTTTTTCATCGATCAAAGTGCTTTTAACCATAGGATCAAAACTTGACTTCAGAGTTTCACTCAGCTCCAGATAATTAAAATTTACAGCATCTCCATAAGGATCTTTTATCAAAATCTTTCTTTCTCCAGGAATAAATTTCCCTTTTATAAAAAAATCGTTTGTAGTCCACAGGCTCTCATCAGAGATTGTCCATTTTCCTTCTTCATTTTTTTCAATTTCCCTTGCTTCAACCCATCCGGACCAGCTTCCTGTATTATAACAGGACTGATACATCCTCAGTCCTGACTGAAATTTGTGAGAATTTACAGATACTGCCGAACCTGTATTGTATCTGATTTCAATATCTTTTATTATTGAAGTGAGAGCCTCGAAAAGCTTCTGAGGGTCGGAAGCATTGTAAAAAGCACCATGACTGTTTACAGAGGCATGAAAAAGATCATCAATTTTTTCGCTTGTCCATGAGTCTTTATCTCCTTTGGGCCATTCCGGAGCACCTGATGTCTGGTCTGCAAGGTTGCACTGATCGAAATCAGAAGGATTGATACTCCCTGAAGCCCCAAATGCAACAGCATATGTTACAAGATGCTGTTCCATGTTTGAATCACAGCTGCTTGTTGTAAGTTTTCCTTTTGTAAGTTTATCCAGATCCTGGTAATATTTTGCAGCCACATCTGCAAGAGTATCCGATATATTGTCGTTGTCATAATCCCCAATTGAAAAATTCTTTCCGTTCCAGAATCCGTCCGTCATTAAAACAGCAAACGCCTGAAGGCATTCGCCGCCTTCCTTTTTATAGGGTGAATCATTCCCGAGTTCCGAAATTTCAGGAGGATTTTCCTCAGTACTGAAGTACTGGCCGACATCCCGTAAGGCAAATCTCAGGGGAGTACCGCCTCCGGCTTCAAACCTGTATATCAGATCAAGAAGTTCATTGGTATTGTCTGTGTTGGACGAACTGTCTTTTGAAACTGCTTTGACGGCATCAGCACTGGTATACTGGCTGAGACTGCCTGTGCCCCTCTGAAGTTCAACAAGGATTTTCTCCTGGTCTGCAAGTGTAACATCACATAAATAATTCCATATATCCGGAAGCATTTCATTTCCCAGATCGTTTAATGTTCCGCCATTCTGATCAAGTGTAACCTCTTTTACAAGAATTTTACTTTCTACAGCATCCGGCTTGTATTTATAAACCCGGTATTTTGCAGCAGGATCCCTTTCTCCCCAGAAACTGCTGCCAAAACCAGTATATTTTGTCCATCTTACATAAACCTTATATTCTCCTGAATCTTCAATATCGCTTATTTTCCATACAGCTTTGTAATCCGAATAATCAGCCGATCCGTTCACAGATCTTGAACTGCTGTTATAACTGATCGAGGCAAAAGAATCCTTCCAGGAGTTTCCCCCTCCTGTTTCTTCATAATATGCACCCTCATCCATATCATCGTCATCAACTATATATGTCGAAGGCATATAGGTTTTGACTCCAAGTCCGGGTTCACTTAAAGATTTGTTTATTGTGTATAATCCGACAACTGCATCTGAAAGATCATAAACTGTTCTTGCCATTGCAGACTTTGCTGCAAGAAGTCTTGTTCTGTAAAATTCAAACCAGTTTGCAAAATTCTGCAGATCTTCCTTTGCTGTCAGATAAACTGGTTCACCGCTTTCATCGGAATATTTAAATCTTTTTGCATGATGAGGCAGATCAGGTACAGGAACAAGTTCGCCGTCTCCCAAAACAGCTCCGTCATCAATAAAAAACTCCTTTTTTAAAGCCCCTTCAGTTTCATTGACAAGAAAATACTCTCTTTTTACCCTGCCCTGACCTTTTTCTCCTTTATTATCTGTCCATTCAATAACTTCTCCAGATTCATCGAGAATGAAACTGACAAGATAAACTGACTCACCCTCGTCATAACTGCTGTTTTCATTTTGATCATTCCACGTAAAATAGTGAGCATTGCTTATATTTGCTACAAAATCATTGAGGCCTCCAAAATCAGAAGATGCACCGTATTGGTATACTGCGTCGACTCTGTCCGCTTTCACATAATAGTCTGTTTCTGAATTTTCAGGCTTTCTGACAATAATTTTTATATCTGGACCAGAGCTGTTCATATTGCTGCTTTTGACTGTTACATCTCCTATTCTGCCGTTTCTGTTCCCAAGCCCTGCATCAGCTCCAAACCGGCCTCCTGCATTTCCGCTCTGATTTTTCACTATTACACCGCTGCTCAGTTGTTCTCCGGAAAGATACCCGACAACTTCAAACTCTGCCTCCCCCGATGAATCCCCCGGCAGCATTGGCCAGTAAGCAGTTATCGAATATGTTCCGTCTGAGGGAAGATCAAGAGGAATTTCAAGAGTGGAACCAGATTCCGATGTAATATGAAATTCTGACTTGTAGGCTGTAAAATATTCTTCTTTTTTCCATGTCCCTGATTTAACGATATTTTCATTTCCGTCATCTCCGACAATATTGAATTTACCGTTTGCAATGCTTAAATAACTACCAAAAAGGTCAATCGAGTCCGAACCGTTAAAAATATCTGAAAAACTTCCTGAATTATCATCAAACTGAATCAGTTTCGGATATCTCAAATCAGCAGAATGTGAAGAATAATGAATTGTTTCAGGCCAGGGAATATAATCGGATTTCGGATTATAATATATTTTGTTGAACGCCGCGAGTTTCGGTTTTATGTATCTTTTCGAAAGCCCAGTGATTTTAGGATATCCGTTGTCAAAAATATAGCCGTATTTTATAAAACCTGATTTAAAAAGTCCCTCAGCTTCCCCTTCCATCATAGTTTCCCAGTTCATGCTTCCTGAATTATCTATTATAAACATGAGATGAGCAGGCGGTTTTTTCATTGAGGAAATCATTGGTACATCTGCAATTTCAACAGAAATTGAAACAGAGGCTCTTATAAGAACAAAAAAAATAATTAACGCTGAAAAAACTTTCTTATTTTTCACAAGAAATCTCCTGTTAGAATTTTCTCCGTAAACCGATCTCTACTGTTTTGACTGAATCAAGATCAAGCTGGCTAGTATCTTTGTAAGTTTCAAATCTTGATATGACTGTATAATCATGAACGCAGTCTCCTGAACCGATATCCTGAGATCCTGTCTCTGAAAGCCCGTTGTAGAAAGCAGCAATCTTTGCTTTTTTTTCTTCAGATGGATTTAAATTTTTATAGTCAACCGGTGTATCTGACGGGGGGCAAAAAATTTTATTTATGTCAGAGTCCTTAAAATATTTGGCTTTTTTACCTTCAAGCCCAAGCTCTTCAATAACCTTGCAGCTGGAACTGTAAACCCAGTCAAGTTCAAAGTCTCTCAGCCTGTCCGTTTTTTCCGATTCAATGCATGCAGCACCCTGAGCTGCAAAACTTTCGCATAAATATGTTTCTGATGAAGACCTTTTGATTATTGAAGAAATTTTAAGATTGAAGACTGAATCACTTACCGCTGCAAACCCTATTATTGTCAAAAGAACAAGAATCATCACCACAAGAAACATTGCCGCTCCGTTTTCGTTCAATTTCATCTTTTCACCAAATATTAATATTTTTTTTTATAGAATCTGCAGTCAAGACTGTGGCTTGTTGTTCCTCTTGACCATTTAACAGTTACATCCACACTTTTAATTCCCGGCTCCGGGAAATTTTCTGCCACGTTCCAGACCGTACTGAACTCAGGATTTGATAAATCAGGCTGTTCTTCTGCCTGAGAATCAACTTCTTCATAATCCATTGAGAGAAGTCTTTCTATTCTGTTGTTAAGTGCATTGTTTGCAACCTGAAGCCGATATGAATTAAAATTTGAATTAACTGCACTGATCTGCAAAGTTATGACTGCAGCTGTTCCTATTGAAAAAACAATAAGAGCCATCATTACTTCAATCAGAGTGAACCCTTTTTCCTTATTTTTTATGTTCATTTTAAATCCCCAGATTTCTGCATTTAACCAAAAAAATAAATGGCTCACTTTTTTTGCTTTTGCCCCAGTAGTCTATTTCTGATTCAAGTTTTACCTGCACGGACGATATTTCACTAATCAGACTTTTATCTCCTGCTTCAAGACCTGAAGCTGAAATGGAATCCCCTTTTTTATCAAGATATATAAATTCCAGGTCCGTTATATCTGCGGCAAGCTCTTCAGGTATCCTGTTCTTATAAGACGCAGACGAACAAAGAACACCAGGCTCAGGCATGTCCCAGCTGAATCCTGAATCAGTATTTGCAACGTATCTCAGAATTTTATCCCCGCATTTATAAAGAGCGACCCTTTTAAGATAATTTTTACTTTTAAATTCGTCATTTATTCTGACAAATGAAAAATAGTCCTTTTGAGCTGTTTCGATTTCAACATCAGGAGCATCAACCGGATTAAATCCTGCTGTCTTCAGGTCGTTTGATATGAAATGAGCCACGGTTCTCAGCCGGCTCATCATTTCAGAAAATTTTTTCTGATTCATATATGCCATGATTTCATTCTTGAATGATGAATAAATAACTGTTGATACGATTGAAAAAACCAGAATTGATGTAAGAAGCTCAATTAATGTAAAACCTTTGTTTTTCATATATTTTATTAACCTCCCTCAACTCTCGGTTATTATGCTGATTTTCCCTGAAGGCGGTTTTAAGGTAACCAGCCTGTTTTTACCTGCCGGCATTTCAATACAAAGAGTTCCGCCTTTTACAAAACCGGTTTTATAAAAGTTCAGAGGCTTTGAACTCCCGTCAATTGTTGTTTTCCCGCCATTTATCGTTACTCCCTTAAACAGACACCTGTAAATAATTTCATCATCCTGAGAAATCTTATTATTCTCATCATGGTCGATATATATGCAGAAACCGGAATCAGGAGCACCGTCTCCGTCCAGATCAACAGAGATTTTGACTGTACAGCCCTTTCTGACAGCAAGGTACTTTGCCCTTTCAATACCTGATGAAAACTCATTAACAGCGGATTCAGCCCTGTACCATGAAACAAGATAACTGAAACCAGGAACTGCTATACTCAGGAATACTGCAATTACAGATAAGCAGACAAGGAGCTCAACCAATGAGAAACCTGATTTTTTTTCAAATTTGACATACATATAAGTCTCCGGATTAAATTTTTATGTTTTAGTAGATATGATTATGAAAAAAGACCGTAAAACAAATTAAATAATAATTCAATTGTTTTTTTAACGGTTTAAAAAATATCTAAACAAAACATTTATATAAACATATGCATTTTTCTTGCACAAACCCGGAGGGAATCATGAAAGACAATCTTCTCCCGGTGGTCTTTGCAAGAAGAAATTTCCAGCCTGTTTTGTATTAAAACATTTTATATTGACATTTTCACCGGGCAAGTCTATACATCACTTTTGTACCGGATACGGAGAGATGGCCGAGCTGGCTGAAGGTGCACGCCTGGAAAGCGTGTGTACCCTACCGGGTACCGAGGGTTCGAATCCCTCTCTCTCCGCCACCTTTAACTTAAATCAAAGCTGATTCAAAAAATCAGCTTTTTTTGTTATGAGATAAGACTATGGCATATCTTGTTCTTGCCCGTAAATACCGGCCCCATGATTTTGACTCAGTTGTCCATCAGGACCATGTCACAACTACGCTTAAAAATGCCATAGGACTTGGAAGAGTTGCTCATGCTCATATTTTCACCGGCCCCAGGGGAACAGGCAAAACAACAATTGCAAGGATACTTGCCAGGTGCATGAACTGTGAAGACGGTCCAACTGTAAGTCCCTGCGAAAAATGTATTTCATGCAGCGAAATAAGCAGAGGAAGAACGTCTGATATTATAGAAATTGACGGGGCTTCAAACAACAGTGTTGAACAGATACGGGAAATAAGAGACAACCTGCAGTACAAACCATCTCATTCAAAATATAAAATATATATAATTGATGAAGTGCATATGCTTTCAACAGCAGCTTTTAATGCACTTTTAAAATCTCTTGAGGAGCCCCCTCCTCACATAATGTTCCTTTTTGCAACAACTGAGCCTCACAAAGTCCCTGTAACCATAATGTCAAGATGCCAGAGACACGACCTTAAAAGAGTGCCCCTGAATCTTCTTGTCAGCCATTTGACAGAAATCTGCAGGCTCGAAAAAATAAAGATATCTCCAGAGGCCGTTACTGAAATTGCCTCTGCAGGCGAAGGCTCCGTCAGAGACTCAATGAGTCTTCTGGACCAGCTGATATCGGCTTCACAAGACAGTGAGGTCACAACTGAACAGATAAAAAAAGTTCTTGGGACACCATCCTTTTCCATCACAAAAGATATCATTAAAGCTGTTTTTTCAAGAGACAGGGGAAAAATTGCAGAAACAGTCAACGAGCTGTATTTTTCAGGAGCTGATCTTAAAATTTTCTACCAGAAAATAGTTGAACACCTCAGACACATAATCCTTTTAAATTTAAGTACCAGATCAGCTGAGCTGAGCGATCTTCCTGACAACTGCAAAAAGGATCTCTCAGATTTAAGTGCAGGCTTTGAAATCTCTTATTTTACAAGACTATTGGACCTTCTGCTCAGGGAAGAGACAAGAGTAAGACAGACAGAAAATATCAGAATACTTCTGGAAGTGATTTTATTTAAACTTTGCGAAATACCTGAATCAAAAGATATTGAATCGCTTATTTCCTCTATTGAGGTGCTTAAAAATAAAGGGTTTCAGAGTGAACCCGATACTTTGAATAAAAAAACTTCAGTATCTGTTTCCAAGGAAACTGAGCCTTGTGCTGATTCAGAAGAAGAAAATCACTCCCTGCCTGCTTTCAGCGAAGATTCTTCCAGGCAGACTGAAACAAAAGCAGAAAAAGACCTTTCCGATGAAGAAAAATGGAACCTCTGCATAAAAAAACTTAAAGAAGAAAACCCTTCCGGGGGAACCCTTTTTGAAAAAAACGCTGATTTTGTTTCAAAAAATGAAAATATCCTTGAAATCAGAGCAAAAGGTAAAAATTATCATATTGCAAGAATTCAAAAGGAAAAAAATCTGGTTGAAAAAATATCTTCACAAATTTTCAATGAGAATATAAATTTAAAAATTACTGAGGATTTTATTGAAGAGAGCTCGAAATCAAAGGAAACTTTCGAGCAGGAACAGGTCCTGACATTTGCAAAAACAGATATTCTTGTCAAGGCAATTGAGGATAAGCTGAACGGTAAAATTATCGGTGAAAAAATAGCGGAAAAACCAAAAAATATTTCAACGGAGGACATCTGATGAAAGGTATGGGCGGAAACATGGGCCAGATGATGAAGCAGGCCCAGAAGCTTCAGGCAAAAATGGCAAAAATGCAGGAAGAGCTTGCTGAAAAAACAGTTGAAGCCAGTTCAGGCGGCGGCATGGTTAAAGTTATTGTAAACGGCAAACAGAATATAGTTTCAATAAAAATCGAAAAGGAAGCTGTTGACCCTGAAGATGTTGAAATGCTTGAAGATCTTATTACTGCAGCGGTAAACGACGGCTTGAACAAATCCCAGGAAATGGTTTCAAAAGCAATGTCTCAGATAACCGGCGGAATGAACATACCGGGTCTTATGTAAAAATAAAACCTTAAAAAAATACCGGTTCCGACTGTTTTTTGTTTAACATTCACCAGAGCAGATTTCTGCTTTTTTGGAGATTTAATGTACGGCTATCCCGATTCAGTTGCAAGGCTTATCGAAGAATTCAGAAAACTTCCGGGTATAGGGGAAAAAACTGCAGAAAGACTTGTTCTTCACCTGCTTAAAGCCTCTGAAAATGATTCTTTAAAGCTTGCAGGAGCCATTGCCGGACTCAAGAAGAACACCAGGATGTGCAGTAAATGCTTTGCTCTTACAGATCAGGATATATGCAGAATCTGTTCAAGTTAAAAAAGTGACAGAAAAACCATTTGTGTTGTTGAAAGACCAGCCGATATGGCC